>DATNCK010000269.1:0-3754 GCA_035571575.1 Steroidobacteraceae bacterium
AGGGGCGATCGCTCAAGTGGACTCTCCGGGATAAAGCAGGGACAGAACAGCGCGCAGCTGTTCGGCTTCCTTCAGGAAGGCATCATGACCCAGCAGCGAGGAAAACTCATGCAGCCGTGCATCCGGCAGCCGCGCCGTCAGTGCGCGCATGTCGCCGATGGGCACGAGCTGATCCTCACGCACCGCAATCACTTCGGTCCTCACGGGAATGCGTGTGGCGTCCACCTGGTGCAGGTCTATGGATTCGGACAGGCAGATGAATGACTCGGGGCGGGTGCGCGCCGCGTAGTCGCGGCCGCGGGCCGAAAGGTATTCCTCCACCGGAAACACCGGCAGACCCGTATCCATGCGCGGCAGTGCCCGGAAACGGGCCGCGAACTCCTCGGGGCTGCGATAGGTGGTCATGGCCAGCGCGCGCGCCAGTTCCAGCGCCTGCGTCGAACAGCCGCAACTCAGGCCCAGGCGCGCGATGTTGCGCTGGACGCTGCGCCAGGCCGTCGCCATGGGATGCGGACAATCAGCCGCACTGATGACGATCAGTCGTTCGACACGTTCTGGATGCCGCTCGCCGAAGGCCAGAGCCACCATTCCACCGTAGGAGGCGCCGACAATGGCGGCCAGTTTCGGTATCTGCAGGTGGTCGAGCACCGGGATGATGGCTTCAGCCTGGTCGTAGCTGGAAATACTGGGAAAACTGCCGCCGGCAATGGGTCCGGTGCTGGCACTGCTGCCACCGATGTAGTCCATGCCCAGCACCGCGACGCGTTGAGTATCCAGCGCCTTGCCCGGGCCGACGATTTCGCACCACCAGCCATTGCGTTCGTTTTTCGGGTCAAATACCTGCCGCGAGGCTGAAATGCCGCCCAGCACCAGCACCACGGGCAGCCCGGGATCGCCGCTCAGGCTCCAGCCGACGCGCAGGGAGTCGAATTCGCCGCCGTGATGCAGCGAAATCGGACCGGAGACGGTGAGGACGCCTTCTCGCGGCGCCATGGTTTGGCTCTGAAGTGGGGACAAGTGCGCAATTTTAGGGGCCCCCGCCCCTCGCCAGCAAGCCAAAGGGCTCGCAATATCTCGTTCCAATGTGCTAATGTGTTAATACACTACCATGAAGACCAACCGCCAGTTCTCGCCGCGCCACGAGGCGCAGACCGAACGCAATCTGGTGGCGGCGCTGCTCACACAGCGCACGCCCGAGGAACTGCGCGCGTTCCTGAAGGATCTGTGCACACCAGCCGAGCTGCAGGCCATGGCCGATCGCTGGGCCGTGGTCGAATACCTGCAGCAGCACCTGCCCTATCGCGAAATACATCGCATCACGGGCGTCAGCGTCACCACCATCGGCCGCGTTGCGCGATATCTCGCGACGGGCGCCGGCGGCTATGCCTTGGCGGTGAAACGCCTGGAGAACAATTGAGATGGATAAAGACACCCGCCTGAAGCTTGCCGTGCAGAAATCCGGAAGGCTCACCGATCATTCCCTGGATCTGCTCGGGCGCTGCGGCCTGAAACTGTCGCGCGGCAAGGACCAGCTGATGGGCTTCGGCGAGAACCTGCCGCTCGATGTGCTGTTCGTGCGCGATGACGACATTCCCGACCTGGTGCAGGAGGATGTCTGCGACCTGGGCCTCGTGGGCCTGAATGTACTCGAGGAGCGTCGCCTGGAGATGGCCGAGCGCGGCGCCACGGCGCGCTTTGAGATCCTGCGCAAGCTGGACTTCGGTCATTGCCGGCTGTCGCTGGCTGTGCCTGAGGGCGCGGCGTGGAATGGGCTGCCTTCGCTTGCGGGCCAGCGCATCGCCACGACCTATCCGGCGATGCTGGGCGACTTCCTGAAGCGCAACCATCTCGAAGCCGAGATCATCACGCTGTCAGGCGCCGTGGAGATCGCGCCACGACTGGGGCGCGCCGACCTGATCTGCGATCTGGTTTCCTCCGGCTCCACGCTGCAGGCCAATCACCTGCGCGAAGTGCACACGGTGCTGCAGAGCCAGGTGGTGCTCATCCGCACGCCCGTGCAATTGCCCGTGTTCAAGGAAGACTGGATCTCCCGGCTGCTGCTGCGCATCGACGGCGTTGAGCAGGTGAAGGAAAGCAAGTACATCATGCTGCACGCGCCGCGCGCCGCGCTGCCGCGCATCCGCGAACTGCTGCCTGGCAGCGAGTCGCCCACCATCATTCCGCTGGAAGGCTCCCCCGACAAGGTGGCCATCCATGCTGTCTGCCGCGAGAACGTGTTCTGGGAAACACTCGAAAGCCTGAAGGCCGCTGGCGCCAGTGCGCTGCTGGTGCTGCCGGTCGAGAAGATGCTGAGCTGATGAGCATGCAGATACTGAACTGGAATGCACTGGATGCCGAGGGCCGGCGACTGGCCCTGGCACGACCGCGTCTCGACTCACTCAGCGAGGTGGAGACGCTGGCACGCTCCATCATTCGCGAGGTGCGCAAGGATGGTGACGCCGCATTGCTGGCCTTCGCCGAGCGCTTCGATCGCGCGAAACTGACCTCGCTGGCTGTGAGCCAGGCTGAATTCGCGGCAGCGGAGCAGCAGCTCAATGCCAAGCAGATCGCCGCCATCGAAACCGCCATCGACAATGTACGCCGCTTTCATGCCGCACAGCTGGGTACGCCGCTGACCATGGATGTCATGCCCGGCGTGCGTTGTGAACGAGTCTTCCGTCCCATTCCTGCAGTCGGGCTGTATGTACCGGCCGGATCTGCGCCGCTGCCCTCAACGGTCATCATGGTGGCGGTGCCGGCACAGCTTGTGGGCTGTCCAGAACGCGTGCTGTGCACCCCACCCGCTGCGGATGGTCGCGCCAATGCTGCGGTGCTGGTCGCGGCGCGTCGTTGTGGAGTTGAAAAAGTCTTCAAGGCCGGCGGCGCGCAGGCTGTGGCGGCGATGGCCTATGGCACGCAATCCATTCCGAAGGTGGACAAGATCTTCGGGCCCGGCACTGCGCTGACCACGGCAGCCAAGCAGATCGTGGCTGGCGATGCCGCCGGCGCCGCCTGCGATCTGCCAGCGGGCCCTTCCGAGGTACTGGTGATTGCCGATGATGCGGCGAATCCCGTCTTCGTCGCGGCCGATCTGCTGGCGCAGGCCGAACACGATGTGCGCGCGCAGGCCTTGCTGGTCACAGATTCGCAGCGCCTGGCGGAAGCCGTCGCGGCTGAATTCGAAGTGCAGCGTCGCAGCCTGTCGCGCGCCTCCATCCTGCAGCAGTCGGCCGCCAACTGCCGCGCCATCGTGGTGGCCGATCTGGCCACGGCACTGGCCGTCTCGAATGCCTATGCGCCGGAACATCTCATCGTGCAGACGCGCGAACCGCGTGCGCTGCTCGATGGCATCGCCAATGCCGGTTCGGTATTTCTCGGCGCCTGGTCGCCGGAGTCCATGGGCGACTACTGCTCGGGAACCAATCATGTGCTGCCCACCTATGGTTATGCGCGTGCCTACAGCGGCCTTTCGATCACCGATTTCCAGAAGCGCATGACAGTGCAGGAACTGACCGGCGATGGATTGCGCAGCCTCGGTCCCGTGGCTGAAACGCTGGCCAATCTCGAAGGGCTCGACGCGCACGCCCGCGCGGTGACGCTGCGGCTCGCAGACCTCGCGGGTCGCGCATGAACTGGATCACCGACCGCGCACGCCCCGATATCCTGGCGCTGACACCCTACAGTCATGCCGCATGGGAACCGTCGCTGACGCGAATGCATGCCAATGAACTGCCATGGCGCGTGGCGGGAGACC
>DATNCK010000270.1:0-7917 GCA_035571575.1 Steroidobacteraceae bacterium
GCGCACGGTCGCCGCCTTCATCGTGGTTGCGCTGCTCACCCTGTTCGTGGCCGCCAGCAATTTCGTGAGCATGATGACCGCTCGCGCGGCGCGTCGTGCCGTGGAAGTGGGTGTGCGCAAGGCAGTGGGTGCGACAAGGGCACAGATTGTCGTGCAGTTCGTGGGTGAGTGCCTGTTCTACACGGGGCTCGCGCTCGTGATCGCGCTGACCGCCGTGCAACTGATCCTTCCGACCATCAACGGGTTCCTGCAGAGGCAGATCGCCTTCCAGCCGCTAAGTGATCCCGGGCTGGGTATCAGCCTGGTCGGCGCATGGCTGGTGGTCGCATGCGTGGCGAGCGCCTATCCGGCCGCGGTGCTGTCGACCTTCCGACCTGTGACGGTGCTCAAAGGCGTGCTCTGGCTGCCCGGCGGCGGAGGGCGGATGCGCAATGCCTTGGTCGTGGTGCAGTTCGGCGTGCTGGTTGCGCTGATCATTTCCACGATCACCATTCATCGGCAGACGCGCTTCGCCATGGAAGACCAGCTGCGCGTGCCGGGGGATCAGATCTTCGTCATGCGCGCACCGTGTGCATTGATGGCATTCCAGGATGTCGCTCGTCGTATCCCCGGCGTGGAGGCCGCGGCGTGCACTTCGAGCGCCGCCATGGGAGGGGACATCGGGGCCGCGCAGTTCAAGCTGCCAGCGGGCGGCATCACCAATCTGAACGGCGCGGCGATGGACACCTCGTTCTTCGGCATATTTGGAATCAAGCCCCTGGCGGGAAGGCTTTTCGATGATGCGCACGGCGAGGACAACATCCTGCGCGGCAAGGGTGTGGTCACGAATCCCTCCGTCATCCTGAATGAATCCGGAGCCCGGGCGCTGGGCTATGCCAATGCCGCTGACGCCGTGGGCAAGTCGGTCTACTGGGCCCGCACCGGCATCATGCCCAACGGACAGTTCGGCCGTACTGAATCGCAGCCCTCGCAGATCGTCGGCGTGGTGCCAGACTTCACGACGGGATCCATCCGCAACCTGATCCAGCCTTCGGTGTACTACATCGATCCGCAGACCAGCTTCATGCTGGCACTGAAGCTGGACGGAAAGAGAATTCCGGAAACCATGCGGGCCGTACAGGCTGCATGGAAGCAGGCGGCCGGCGGGCGTCCCATGGTCGGTGGCCAGTTCGTCACCCAGATTCTCGACTCGCAGTACGCCGACATCCAGCGCCAGGCCACGCTGTTCGCCGTGTTTTCGGGTGTCGCCATCGTCGTGGCCGCATTGGGCCTGCTGGGCCTCGCCATCTTCACCGCCGAGCGACGCACACGCGAGATCGGCGTTCGCAAGTGCATGGGCGCAAGCCGCCTCGACATCCTGCGCTTCATCGGTTGGCAGTTTGCACGACCGGTGCTCATCGCCAATCTCATGGCCTGGCCGGTGGCGTGGTTCTTCATGCATCGCTGGCTGGAAGGCTTCGCGTATCACATAGACCTCGGCGTGCTCGCCTTCGTGCTGGCCAGCGCGCTGGCGCTGTGCATCGCGCTGGTCACCGTGACGGGCCATGCACTGATGGTTTCTCGCGCGCGTCCGGCGGAGGCATTACGCTATGAGTGAATGGAGAAGGTCCTCACCAGTAACGGCCTGACGCTGCGGCGAATCGCACCCGACGATACGCTGCGATTTCAACAGGCCGTGCGATCTTCAGCGAAGGAGATCGGCCGGTGGATGTCCTGGTGCCATGACGACTACTCGCTGGAGGAGGCCCAAGCCTGGCAGCTGCTGTGTGAACGGGCCTGGACGGCGGAGTCTTCCTATCCTCTGCTCATCACCGATAGCGCGAGTGGCGACATTCTCGGCGTGGTCGATATCAACCAGATCAGCCGCGATCACCATATCGGCAATCTGGGCTACTGGATGCTGTCTTCGCAAACGCGCAGAGGGGTGGCAACCGCCGCTGCGCGGATGATGGCGCACTTTGGTCTCACCGAGCTGGGCTTGGCCCGGCTGGAGATTGTCACGATGATCGACAACACCGCGAGCCGGCGCGTCGCGGAGAAGCTGGGCGCCACGCTGGAATGCATTGCGCGCAATCGCCTGATGGGATGGGGGCGGCCACACGATGCGGCCGTGTATTCGCTCACCACTGCGGACCTGCAGCGGCTGCGGCCTTAGCGCGAACGGGCGGGGCGCGCCAGATCCCAGAACAGCGTATCGATGCCCACGCGGATGCCCGGATCCGCGCTCCAGTTATAGGCGCGATCCCAGCGCACCAGCGGCTCGACGAACCAGTACAGCCAGCGCTTCGTCGTGCCGTGACGGTAGAAGATGCCGGATTCGTAGTACGTCACCTTCTTCGAATCTTCGCCGCCGGTCTGCAGTCGCACGCCCCATCCGTGTCCGATGTCGTTGGCGCTCAGATACGAACCATAGCGATCGGGCACGATGAGCTCGTGCGCACGCGCGAAGATGAGCGAATGCGACCAGTCCTTGTGATCGCCATCGGCGGTCCATTTGGCGAAGCTGGACGAGCGCAGCAGGGTGCGACCGGACCAGTGATCGAAGGTCGCCGCCGCTGAGGCGCCAAAGCCGTCACTGGACTCCACGAAGACCTTGGCAAAGGGATAGAAGCTGATGCCGCCGAGCTGGACCTCGCGGCTGTACTTGATCGACGTGAATGCCACGGGCGGTGCATTGACTCTCACGCCCACATCGAAGTCCAGGTAGCGCGCCAGCTCGTGGCGCAGGCCCGCGCTCAATGATGCCGAATCGCGGCGCGCGCCACGCGGCGCCTCATCCGGATTGTCGCTGGTGATGAACACGCGCAGCCGTCGCTCGGTGTTGGGCAGGCGCAGATCCATGTCCAGTTCGCCGTCGAGCCGGAATTTCATCTTGCCACTGCGGTCCAGCGTCTCGAGCATGAGGCCGATACGGAAGGGCGCCGCCGGCACCGGCTGAGGCTCGCGGTCTTTCGCAGCAAAGCGATGATCAGTGGCTTCGACGACACCCTGCGTCCATGCATAGACGCGGTCATGGGCCTGATCGAGACGCTGGTCGAAATCCAGCGCGGGCTCGGCAGCGGCGTTCTGATCGCGGATTTCATTTACAGAGCGGGCAGCAGGCCGATAGCGCTCGAAAGTGGTCACTCGCGGCAGGGACGGTGGCGCTGCCGGCTGAACTGGGGGTGCTGCCGGCTGAAGTGGCTGTGCCGGTTGGGCCGGTGGCGTGCTCGCGGCTTCCACCACAGCCTCGGCGGTAGTGGCCTGCGGCTGTGGCGCAACGACGGGCGGTGGCTCATAGCGAGTGGTGGCGCAACCGCCCAGCAGAAGGGCGGCCATCCCCATCGCAAGCATTCTCATGGGAGCTCATGCTATAGCCCATCAAGACCCATTTCTGCTCCGGAAGGCTCAATACGAGGCCCCCGGATGTCCTACAGAAACTACTTTACTAGTACACTAGTAAAGTAGTAAAGTTGCTCCAACCCGGCAGTCGACCCGCCCGGGCCCGGAGAATCCGCATGATCGACATCCAGAATCTTGGCTTCCGCTACTCCCGCCGTGGCGACGCCCTGTTTTCAAACCTGAACCTGAAGCTGCCCGCCGGCACCCTGTGTGGATTGCTGGGCGCCAACGGCGCCGGCAAGAGCACGCTGCTGAAGCTGATGTCGGGCCTGAGCTTTCCGCAGCGCGGCCGTTGTTCCGTGCTGGGCCACGAGCCTGGCCAACGCCAGCCGGCGTTCCTGTCGGACATCTTCCTGCTGCCGGAGGAGTTCCAGCTGCCGCCGCTCGAAGCCGCCGTGTTCGTGGAGCGCTTCAACAGTTTCTATCCGCGCTTCGACCACGACCAGTTCAATCGCCTGCTCAACGAACTGCAGATTCCCCGTCATCAGAAGCTCAACACGCTGTCGCAGGGGCAGAAGAAGAAGTTCCTGCTCGCCTTCGGTCTGGCCACGCAGGCGCGACTGATGATCATGGATGAGCCGACCAACGGGCTCGACATCCCCAGCAAGAGCCAGTTCCGCCGGCTGCTGATCGACCAGTTCCAGCCCGAGCGCAGCTTCCTCATTTCCACGCACCAGGTGCACGACCTGCAGGGTCTGATCGATTCGGTGATGGTGCTGTCGCAGGGGCAGATCCTGCTGCACGAAACCGTCGAGGCGCTGGAAACACGCCTGCAGATCACCGTCGAGCAGGAAGAGCCGCGGGATGCGCTGTATGCGGAAAAATCCCTCGAAGGCTTCAAGGTGATCCGTGAAAACCACGGCGGCCAGGAAAGCCGCCTGGATCTGGAGCTGATGTTCGGCCTGGTGACCACTGGTCCGGCCAAAGTCCGTGAACTGTTCCGCCCGGAGGCACGCGTATGAGCCAGACCTTCTCCTTCCCCCGTTTCCGGCGCGTGCTGCAGAACGACGTGCTGCGCATCCTGCGGCCATTGATGTTCGGCACGCTGGCCATGCTGGGCCTGGTTTGCGTGGCGTACCTGATCAATTTCGAACCGGGCCGGAATGCCGATCAGTCCGAGATAGGCCAGGTGTTCTTTGGCCTGATGCTGGGTCTGGTGGGCCTGCTGTTCACCAGTTCCAGCTTCAATGACATGCATCATCCGCTGGAGCGTTACCACTTCCTGATGCTGCCGGTCTCGAATTTCGAGCGCTTTCTCAGTCGCTACGTGCTCACCGGCCCGTTGCTGCTGCTGTACGTCGTCGCGGCCTTCACCGTCATGGACTGGACTGCCAACCACTTCGCATCCTGGGCGAAGGAAGCCAGCGTGCCGCTGTTCTCGCCCTTCGCGCCGGTGCCAGTGCTGCTGATGAAGATCTACCTGCTGCTGCACACGGTGATGCTGACTGGCGCGATCTGCTTCCGCTCCTACGCCTGGATGAAGACGGCGCTGTCGTTCCTGCTGGTGCTGGCCAGCATGCCGGTGGTGGTCTATGTCTCGCTGCGCATCTTCTACTACGACTCGTTCTCGTGGAGCAGCTTCAAGGAAGTCGGTGCTGTGAAGGCGCAGCTGGTGCCCGTGTTCGAGGCCCATTGGCTGAATGTCACGGTCGTAGTCGGCTTCGCACTGTGGATCCTGTACGTGGCCTACCGCTGCCTCAGGGCGCACGAGGTGCAGGAATGAACTACAAACCCAACTATCCGATTTACCTGCAGGTGGCGGACTTCATCTGCGAAAAGGTGCTGACGAACGAATGGCGTGATGGCGACAAGTTGCCGGCACTGAAGGATCTGGCCGTCACCACTTCCGTCAATCCCAATACTGTCATCAAGGCACTGGGCTATCTGGTGGACAACAACATCCTGAGCACCCAGCGCGGTGTGGGGTATTTCATGACCGAAAATGCACGGGCGATCACGCTCGAACTCAAGCGCAAGCAATTCGTCGATGAGGTGCTGCCGGAGATGTTCTCCAGCATGGACCTGCTCGGCCTCGGCTTGTACGACCTGACCAGGATTTACGAAGAGCGCAACGCAGGCAAAGGCACAAGGAGCAACGGCCATGAACCCCGGTAAGCGTTACCTGCGCAACACCGTTTTCGCCCTGTGGGGGGCGGCGGCTTTCTTCATTGCCTGGAACCGCCTGTATGCCTCGATCGGCACGGAAGGGCCGGAGTGGAAACGCAGTCTGCTGTCGCTGGGCCTGCGTGTGGAGCAGGAATCCAAGCCCAGGCCGGAGCTGGATCTGGCGACGGCGAAGGATTTCTCGAAGGTCAGCGTTTACGGCAACTTTGCACTCGAGATCGTCGGCTCCACGCAGTACAAGGTGACCTTCATGTCCGCGGACGGCAGTACGGCGAAAGTGCACGCCTATCTGGATGAAGGCTATCTGCGCGTGCATACCGAAGACGAAGTGAAGGGCGGAACGCTGCACATCGAAGTTCCCACGCTGCAACGCATCGACGCGAATGTCCCCCGAATCACCGTGCGCGGCCTCGTGGCCAAGGAAGTCGGGCTGTATGGCTATCGGGGCGGCGTGGCCACTCTGCAGCAGAACCACGTGGATAGCTGGCACCTGTTTTCTGGCGATGCGCTGGATGTGGGGGTGGATGACGCCACTTTTGCGGCCGGCAGCATCAAATCGAACGGCAATGTCGTGATCCGTCGCGACCCGTGAACCTTCGGCAAGGAGTGGGCGCTCGCCAGATAGCCGTTTTCCCGGTGCATAATGGCCGTCCCAAGGATGGAGGAGACGGCCATGAAGACAAACGGTGGTTTCGCGCAGTTCAGCCGTCGCGGCGCGCTGGCAACGGTCATGACCTTCGCCGTGCTGGTCGCGATGCCCTTCGCTGGCGCTGGTGCTGCCGCCCCGGCCGCAGGCGCAAAGCCGAAGATCGGCATCATCGGATCGGGCAATGTCGGCAGCAATCTGGGCCGCAGCTGGGCCAAGGCCGGCTACCCGGTGATGTTCTCCTCGAAAGACATCGAGGCCGACAAGAAGCTCGCTGCACAGGTGGGATCCGGGGCCCGCGCGGGCACACCGCAGGAGGCCGCGGCTTTCGGCGATGTACTGGTATTTGCGGTGCCCTATGGGGCTCAGCCGGAACTGGGTCAGACACTGGGGCCCGCGCTCAAGGGCAAGATCGTCATCGATGCCAGCAATCCCTTCCCGCAGCGCGACGGCGCGATCGCGGATGAGGCGCGAGAAAAGGGCGCTGGTGTGGTCTCGGCCCGCCTGCTGCCCGGCGCGCGTATCGTGCGCGCCTTCAATGCGGTCGGCGCGGCACGCATGGGCGCCATGCACGAGACGCCCGGGACAGTGGGCATGCCCGCCGCCGGCGACGACAAGGCGGCGCTCGAGATGGCTTCACGCCTGATCAAGGATATCGGCTTCGAGCCCGTGATCGTCGGAGGACTGGCGATGGGCAAGTATCTGATGCCCGGCACGCCGCTGGCTGGCGAACACACGCCGGATGAGATCCGCAAGATTGCGGCGACGCTGAAGCCCTGAGGCTTCGATCAACTCACACGTCGTTGCGGATGGTGGCCAGTGCGCCACCATCGATCTCCCACTTCGCGCCGTTGACATAGCTGGCCTCGTCCGACAACAGGAAGGAGACCACATTGCCTACTTCTTCGGGCTTGCCGCAGCGATTGAGCGTGGCCACCTGGCCGAGCTTGGTCAGTCCCTTCTGCACATCGCCGCCGAAGAGCTGCTCGACGACTTCGATCAGCAGCGGTGTCTCGATGACGCCGGGCATCACGCAGTTCACGCGCACGCCTTTCTGCGCCACCTCGCTGGCCGCGGTGCGTGTGAGGCCCACCACACCGTGCTTGGCCGCGTTGTAGGCGCAGGCGCCGGCCAGCCCGCGCTCGCTGCCAATGGAGGCCATGTTGACCACGGAGCCAGAGCCGGATTTCACCATGAACGGCAGCACATGCCGCAGGCCGAGGAACACGCCGCGCAGGTTCACGCGCATCAGTCGGTCGTACTCAGACACTTCGTATTCATGTGTGGGCGCGAGCTTGCCCTCGACACCAGCGTTGTTGAAGAAGCCATCGATGCGGCCGAAGGTATCAATAGCGGTTTGCGCATAACGCTTCACATCGGCCTCTTCGCCGCAATCCGCCACGCAGGGCTCAACGCGTGCACCCCGCGAGCGCAGCGTGTTCGCCCGCTCGGCCAGTTTCGCGGCATTGATATCCACCATCAGCACCCTGGCGCCTTCGCGCGCGAGGATCTCGGTGGTGGCGAAGCCGATGGCGCCCGCGGCTCCGGTGACGATGATGGATCGGTCGGTATGTCGGCTCATTTCGAGTTCCCCGGGGATGCCTTGGGCTGCGGCGCGCCATACACCGGCGTCGGCAGGCCTTCCATGCGTGCTTTCAGTTGCAGGGCCACGTGCAGTGAATGAAAGCGGCACTGCATGAGATTGCCACCCTGGAACCACAGCGCCGGCTGCGCCGTGGGCTTCCACATGTTGCGCAGCTCGCCTT
>DATNCK010000271.1:0-4196 GCA_035571575.1 Steroidobacteraceae bacterium
TCAGCCACGCGAAACTGCGCGTCAGCACCGAAGGAGTGGTACATGGCAGTGAAGGCCTGCACGTCTATCCCGCGCGTGGCCAGCCAGGCCGTGATCTGCTGTTCGGTGTCGAGGCGCAGGCCCTGTGCGTGGATGGCCTGAAAGAAGGGAGTGTCCACCTTGTCCAGGACTTTCATGGCCAGCAACGCCTGATACGCACGCGCGGCTGGCTCCCAGGTGGGATGACCGATGCTGACGGCAACCCGCTCGACGCGCACATCAGCCGGCAGTGTGCGGGTCCAGGCGGCGAAGGGCTGCGAGAACGCGGCGCAGTGGGGGCATTGATACGAAAAGAACTCCGTCACCATGAGGTGACCGGAATCGGTAGTGGGCTGCGGCGGATTCAGCGTGGTGTAGTCACGGCCTTCGACGGGAGCGGCGGCGTGCAGCAACGCGCTCCAGCTCAGAAGAATCGGCAACAGCCGGATTGCCCGTCTCATAGGTCTCCCGTGAACGCTGGCGACGCCCAATACTTGGTGAAATCTAACTGCCGACTGCCCGGCGCGCACATTCGCGCACGGCATCGACATAAGCCTTCTCCTCGCTCTCCTTCACGGCCGGCTCAGGCTGCTGCGTGACCGCGCGGGTTTCGAGATGCGGAAAAGGATCGCCTCCGGTGAGACGGCGATTGCTGTTCATCAGCCAGCGTTCGACATGCTGGCGGAAGCGCTGGATGGCCTGCTGACGCAGGTTCTGCACCATGGGTTCGCCGGCGCGTTCCTCTGCCTTGCTCACCTGCCACCACCACTGCAGACGGTCGAGACGACCGTTCTCCATGTAGGTAAAAGTGATGGTGAAATGGCGACCGCGCCCGGTTGCCGGCAATTCGGCAAAAGCAAAGTAGGCCTCGACCGCCCGAGGCAGTTCAATCAGCGTCATAACCAGGATCGCAACCTCGGTCGGATTCCGTGACGATGGATGCGAGCCGATCATAACATCTGTATTGCATCACAACATGACAACATCAAACGTCAAGGCGCACTCAAGGCGACTTCCAGCGCAGCGCGCGACGCATGATGTGGTAGATCTCGTTCTGGTCGATGACACCGCGCGCGAGATCGGCGCCGGGCCCGCGCGCAAACAACGCCACATCCTCGCCGCCATGCGTTTCGGAACCC
This sequence comes from Steroidobacteraceae bacterium, assembly GCA_035571575.1. Classification (GTDB taxonomy): domain Bacteria; phylum Pseudomonadota; class Gammaproteobacteria; order Steroidobacterales; family Steroidobacteraceae; genus ZC4RG30. The sequence goes on from DATNCK010000271.1 coordinate 1,158, forward strand.
ATGCCCACTAGCGATTGCTGGTGGAAATCTGGGTCAGTGGTATCCACCTTGCTCAGGTCCTGCTCGCGACCCGGCGCAATACTGCGCGGGGCCGCTTCGACTGAGCCGTCGATGATGGCGAAGCCGGGGCCATTGGCGTACGACAGCGTCGTGTACGGTTTGCGTGCGGCATCCAGCGCCGGAGCACTGGCGCCCGCTCCCTTCACCAATCCAAGAATGGGATTGCCGCGCGCCGGATAACCCGAGATGGTCAGCGTATGGCTGTGATCCGCAGTCACCAGTACCAGCGTGTCACGGGCATCGACCAGCCGTGTCGCTGCGTGCACGGCATCGGAGAAGGCGATGGTGTCCGTCAGAGCCCGGTAAGCGTTTCCGGCGTGATGCGCATGATCGATCCGTCCGCCTTCCACCATCAGGAAGAACCCTTTGCGATTCTTGCGCAGCACCTCGATGGCCGTGGTGGTCATTTCGGCGAGCGAAGGCTCACCGGCCGGATCCTTTGCGCGGTCAGATTCGAACTGCATGTGCGAGGGCTCGAACAGACCCAGCAGATGGCGCGTGCGGCTCAGGTCCACCTTCAGCAGATCATCGCGCTTCCACACGAAGGCAGAATCCGGCTGCGCACTCACCCACTCCTGGATGAGATTGCGCCCATCGCGCCGCAGGCCGCTCTGCCGCGGATATTCCGGATCCGGCATGCCTGCAGGCGTCAGGTCCTCGCGACCGCCGCCGAGCACCACCTCGATGCCGTCACCCGTGTGCTGATGGGCGATCAGCTGCGCCGCGATATCCGGCAGCGTGGCGCCGGCTGGCACTGCGTACTCCCAGTCACGATTCGGTGTGTGCGCGTAATTGGCCGCTGGCGTGGCATGCGTGATTCGCGTGGTGGTCACGACGCCGGTGGCCAGGCCGCGCTGCTCGGCCTGCTCCAGCAGCGTCGGCAACGAAAATCGCGCCACCATTGCGGCATCGGTGCTGCCCTGGGGCAATTCTGGCGATACGCCGAGCGTGTCCTCGTTGGCATGCCAGCCAGTCACCATGGCCGTGGCCGTGGGCGCCGAATCGGAGGTCTGCTGGTTGGCCGAGTAGGTGCGCACCAGCGCTGAATACGGAAAGTCCTCGAAGCTGAGGTGGTTCTGCTCCCCGGACTCACCGCGTCGCTGGCCCTCGAGTATCCGCGCTGCCGTGATCGTCGAGATGCCCATTCCATCACCGATGAACAGGATCACATTGCGGGCGCGCTTGGGAGAAGTGGAACCGGCCCTTGCACGCGCAGCGACACTCGCCGATGCACGCTGGTAGTCACCCGGATCGGCGGCCACTGCCAGGCCGGAAAGCAGCACAGCCGCCACTGAAATAATGCCGATGCGCATCGTGATCCCTCGCTGCAAGTGCTGCTCATGTTGCCCGAATCACCGGCAGGTGTCGCCATGGCGCGGCGCCCATGTCATGCTCGCGTTTCGCATCATGTCCCACCGTAGCTTCATCCGGTTTCTGGCGGTAACCTGCGCGGCGGCACTGCCGCTGCTGGCGCTGGCGCACAACGTTTCCAGTCGCGACGCGCAGTTCGTCACCGCCGTGCAGGGTGTGAACTTCATGCCCTTCCTGTATCTGGGCGCCAAGCACATGGTTACGGGATACGATCATCTGGCCTTCCTCGCCGGTGTGATTTTCCTGCTGTACCGGCTGCGCGATGTGGCGCTGTTTGCCAGCCTGTTCGCTCTCGGCCACAGCATCACACTGCTCACGGCGGTGCTGGTCGGATACCGCGCCAACCCCTACATCGTCGACGCCATCATCGGATTGTCAGTGGTGTACAAAGGCTTCGAGAACATCGACGGCTTTCGTGCGTTGCGCTGGCGGCTTGATCCGCGCGCGGCCGTCTTCGGCTTCGGACTGGCTCACGGACTGGGACTGGCCACCAAGCTGCAGGAATTGAAGCTCTCGCACGACGGGCTGGCTGTGAATCTGATCGGCTTCAATCTGGGCGTGGAACTGGGTCAACTGGCTGCATTGTCGGTCATGGTGCTGTTGTTCGCGCTATGGCGCAGCACACGCAGTTTCCGGCCCGCGATCTTTCCCGCCAATGTGGCGCTGATGAGCATCGGCCTGCTGCTGTTCGGCTACCAGCTGGCCGGATACCTCCTGTATTGAACGAGGCTACGCATGAACACCGCAACATCGGCACCATCCGCGAAACGAGCATTGCTCGGACTTGCCGTCGCCATCGTCATCGCGGCCGTGCTGCTCTTCACCGCGGTGCTGCCGGCCGAGCGGGGCTACGATCCTACAGGCATCGGCCGCCGCCTGGGACTGATGGCGCTGAGTGATCAGCGCGCCGCCGCAACGGCATCCATCGATGACGTACTCGGCCACATGGATGAGCTGCAGGCACAGACCGCCGCCGCCATGTCTGCGAAAGACCCTCTGCCGCTGCCGAATCCCGCTGTGAGCCAGCTGGAAGCCGCGGCGCCGCATACGGAAACCATCGAGGTGACGCTGGGTTTCGATGAGAAGACCGAGATCAAGGCCAAACTGGGCAAGGCCAAGGTCATCGTCTACGACTGGTCGGTGGAAGGCGGAGAGGTGTATGTGGATTTTCACGGCCATGATCCCTCCAAAGGCGACGCCTACTGGGTGCGCTATGAAGAAGCCGATGGCATCACGCACCGCAGCGGCTCGCTGGTTGCGCCCTTTGCGGGCGAGCATGGCTGGTACTGGCTGAACGTCAGCGACAAGCCGATCAAGATCCGCCTGACGGTGACCGGATACCAGGAAAAGCTGATCAACTACGGGCTGCTGCAGTAGCGTGCGCGTCAACAGCCACCTGCGATGGTGGGTCAACTTTGCAGCCATGCAGGCCGGCTGGTTCGCCTGCGTACTGGCTGCCGCACATGGCGGCGTGCGGCTCGCGCCCATCGCGGCACTGCTGGTCATCGCGCTGCATCTGGCACTTTCCCACGAACGCCGTGGCGAATTGCAGGTGGCCGCGGTCACGCTGCTCATCGGCGCCGCGTGGGAGAGCATCGTGATCTCCAC
>DATNCK010000272.1:0-11220 GCA_035571575.1 Steroidobacteraceae bacterium
CGACCACGCGCACGCTCAGCGTATAGCTGCCGCGGTACAGATTCATCAGTGTGTAGGCGATCTGTGTGGCAGGCCAATCCGCAAGGGCGCTGCCATTGAAAAATACCTGCAGCTTGTGGTCGGGCTGCAATCCCGGCTGGATGTCGACGCTCGCGTTCACCGCAGTGACGGTATTGAATACCTGCTGGTCCGTCGGACTGGATATGGCGCAGCGTGTGTACCTTACCGACTCGGGTTCCGATACGTTCGGGCGGCCCTCTGTGACCTGGGGTGACCGCGCCGGTATCGCACCGGTGGATTTCTGCGTCATCTGCACATCGATGCGCTCCGCGCCCTGCACGGGCTGGTCGGAGTAGTGCATCACGCCGTCCGCATCCTTCCACCGCCACAGTTCGGCGGCGCTGGCGGACAACGCCAGACAGATCGACAGGAGGGCGGTCAGTTTGCGCATCGACAATCAGCATAGACCCATTTCCCGTCGATTCAAGAACTCGCCTCCAGCGCGACATAAAGTCGCGCCGGAGACGCTCCAGCAAGCCCTTACAGGCTGTAATACATGTCCATCTCGACCGGATGCGTGCTCATGCGATAACGCGTGACTTCCTGCAGCTTCAGGCCGATGTAGGCATCGATCACGTCGTTGGTGAACACGCCTCCACGCGTCAGGAACTCGCGGTCCTTGTCGAGATGCTCCAGTGCCATGTCCAGCGAATGGCACACCTGCGGAATGTGCTTCTCCTCCTCCGGCTCCAGGTCGTACAGATCCTTGTCGGCCGGATCGCCGGGATGGATCTTGTTCTGGATGCCGTCGAGGCCGGCCATCATCATCGCGGCGAAGGCGAAGTACGGATTCGCCGACGAATCGGGGAAACGCACTTCGATGCGACGCGCCTTGGGGTTCGACACCCAGGGAATGCGGATCGACGCCGAACGATTGCGCGCCGAGTACGCCAGCATCACCGGCGCTTCGAAGCCCGGCACCAGACGCTTGTAGCTGTTGGTGCCTGGGTTCGTGAACGCGTTGATGGCCTTGGCGTGCTTGATGATGCCGCCGATGTAGAACAGCGCGGTCTCCGACAATCCGCCGTACTTGTCGCCGGCGAACAGCGCGGTGCCAGCCTTCTGCAGCGACTGGTGCACATGCATGCCCGAACCGTTGTCGCCCACCAGCGGCTTCGGCATGAAGGTCGCCGTCTTGCCGTACTGGTGCGCCACGTTCTGGATCACGTACTTGAGGATCAGCACCTCATCGGCCTTCTTGACCAGGCTGCCGGCGCCAACGCCGATTTCGCACTGACCACCCGTGGCCACTTCATGATGGTGCACTTCGACCACCAGGCCCATTTCTTCCAGCGCATTACACATGGCGCTGCGGATGTCCTGGTAGGCATCCACCGGCGGCACCGGGAAATAGCCGCCCTTCAGACCCGGACGATGTCCGAGGTTGGGACGATCAGCGAACGCCGTGTTGGAATTCCACGCGCCGGTGTACGACTCGATGGTGTAGCCCGTGCTGTTGATGGCGCTGTGCCACTTCACATCGTCGAAAATGAAGAACTCGTTCTCGGGACCGAACAGCGCGCCGTCCGCGATGCCCGTTGACTTCAGGTACGCCTCAGCGCGCAGACCGAGCGAACGCGGATCGCGCTCGTAACCCTGCATGGTCGCAGGCTCGATGATGTTGCAGCGGAGGTTGAGCGTGGTCTCTTCGAAGAAGGGATCGAGGATGGCCGTGTTCGCATCCGGCATCAGGATCATGTCGGACTCGTTGATGCCCTTCCAGCCGGCGATCGAGGAGCCGTCGAACATCTTGCCTTCGGTGAAGATGTCCTCCTTGATGACCTTGGCGGGCACGCTGACATGCTGTTCCTTGCCGCGGGTGTCACAGAAACGAAAGTCGACGTACTTGACCTCCTTCTCTTTAATGATCTTCAGGACGTCGCTGGGCGTAGTCATGGCTCCTCCGATTGATAGTTCTTGGACGGCTGGCCCCGGTTCGTTGCAGGCCCTGTGCCAAACGCACAGAGCTTTATAATCAATGGGTTAGCGGAAAACCGGGGCGTGTTCATTCCGCATGCGCACTATTCTAGGGCGGAGTGTCTCCCACCGCATCAGCATGGTGCGATTTGCTGAGTTTTTGGCGGGCGGCGCGCACCGTTTGCGAGCCGATATACTCCGGCGCTCCTTGACCCGTCCTGCGCAGCTAACACCCTATGGCGTCTCGAAAAATCGGCAAAAAGCCGGCCACCTTCCAGGATCTGATCCTCGCATTGCAGCAGTACTGGGCAGCCCAGGGCTGCGTGCTGCTGCAGCCGCATGACATGGAGGTGGGCGCCGGCACTTTTCACACCGCCACCTTCCTGCGTGCCATCGGTCCCGAGCCCTGGAGCGCGGCCTATGTGCAGCCCTCGCGCCGGCCCACCGATGGTCGCTATGGAGAGAACCCATTCCGCGGCCAGCACTATTACCAGTTTCAGGTGGTGATCAAGCCTTCACCGAAGGACATCCTCGATCTGTACATCGGCTCCCTGGTGCACATCGGTTTTGATCCGCTGGTGCATGACCTGCGTTTCGTCGAAGACAACTGGGAGTCACCCACTCTGGGCGCGTGGGGCCTGGGCTGGGAGGTGTGGCTCAACGGCATGGAAGTCACGCAATTCACCTACTTCCAGCAGGTGGGTGGTCTGGACTGCCGGCCGGTGACCGGAGAGATCACCTATGGACTCGAACGTCTCGCGATGTACCTGCAGGGCGTCGAGAGCATGTTCGACCTGACCTGGACCGACGGCCCGCTGGGACGCGTGACCTATGGCGATGTGTTCCACCAGAATGAGGTGGAGCAGTCGGCGTACAACTTCGAACATGCAGATGTGGCCGTGCTGTTGCGGCATTTCGATGAACACGAGAAAGCCTGCAACGATCTGCTGGCCGCGAAGCTGGCGCTGCCGGCCTACGAGCAGGTGCTGAAGGCCTCGCACACCTTCAATCTGCTGGATGCGCGGCGCGCGATCTCTGTCACCGAGCGGCAGCGCTACATCCTGCGCGTGCGCACACTGGCACGCGGCGTGGCACAGAGCTACTACGCCAGTCGCGAGGCGCTGGGCTTCCCGATGCTGGCGGCGGGTCCGCGCGTGTTGATTGCAGAGGCGACCGCATCGGCGGGCGCGCATGCCGCCGGCACGGTGAGCGCATGAGCGATCGCGCCGATTTCCTGGTGGAACTGGGCACCGAAGAGCTGCCGCCGAAAGCATTGCTGGCGCTGTCGGAAGCATTTCGCGATGGACTTGTCTCACGCATCGATGCTGCCGGCCTTGCACATGGCAAGATCGAAGCCTTCGCCACACCGCGACGTCTGGCGGTGCGCGTGAAGCGGCTCGCGCTGCAGGCGCCGGATCAGAAGATCCAGCGTCGTGGTCCGCCGGTCGCGGCCGCCTTCGACAAGGCCGGCGCGCCGACGCGAGCCGCGCAGGCTTTCGCGCAGAGCTGTGGGGTTGCGCTGGAAGAGCTGAGTCGCGAGACGGATCCGAAGGGAAATGAATGCCTGTCATTCAGCGGCGTGAAGCCTGGCGCCGCAGCCAGCGCGTTGCTGCCGACTTTCGTCAGCGAAGCGCTCGACGCATTGCCCATACCCAAGCGCATGCGCTGGGGCGCGGGCGAAGCGCAGTTCGTGCGACCGGTGCATTGGCTGGTGCTGCTGCTCGGAAGTGAAGTCATCCCCGCCACCATTCTCGATGCAACGGCGGGCAATGAAACACGTGGTCATCGCTTCCATGCGGTCAAGGCCCTGCGTATCGGCTCGCCCGCTGCGTACGAAAAGACGCTGGAAAAGCGCGGCCGCGTGCTCGCGGATTTCGCCGCGCGACGCGAGCGTATCCGTGCCGGTGCCATGCAGCTGGCCGTGGAACACGGTGGCAAAGCGCTGATCTCTGCCGAACTGCTGGACGAGGTCACCGCACTGAACGAGTGGCCGGTATCGCTGGCTGGTCGATTCGAAGAACGATTCCTGGCGCTGCCGCGCGAACTGCTGATTTCCGTGCTGCAGGATCATCAGCGTTACTTCCCCGTCGAAGGCGCCGACGGTCGGCTGCTGCCGCTGTTCATCACGCACAGCAATGTCGACAGCGCCGACATGGACGTGGTGCGCTCCGGCAACGAGCGGGTGGTACGACCGCGACTTTCCGACGCCGCGTTCTTCTGGGAGCAGGATCGCAAGACACCTCTGGCGTCGCGACTCGCTGCGCTGGATGCCGTGACATTCCAGGCGCAGCTGGGATCGATCGGCGACAAGGTGCGCCGCGTGAGCAAGCTGGCGCAGCATATCGCGGCACGCATCGGTGGTGATGCGGCGCTGGCCGCGCGCGCGGCAACGCTGGCCAAGTGCGATCTGGTCACGAATCTGGTGGGCGAGTTCCCGGAGCTGCAGGGACTCATGGGTCGCTACTACGCCACGGCCGACGGCGAGAACGCCGAGGTCGCCAGCGCCATCGCCGAGCACTATCAGCCGCGCGGTGCGGGCGACGCCTTGCCGGCGTCGAAGACGGGTCTGGCCGTAGCATTGGCGGACAAGCTCGACACACTCACCGGCATCTTCGCCATCGGGCAGAAACCCACTGGCACCAAGGATCCATTCGCGCTGCGGCGTGCGGCCATCGGCATCAACCGCATGATCTTTGAACGTGCGCTGCCATTGGATGTGGTGGATCTGATCGAAGAATCGCTGCGCGCGCACACGGTGTTTGAAGCACCGTCGTCCGCAGGCGGCAAACCGCTGGCGCCGCGCGATGTGATCGCGACGCAGGTGTATGACTACCTGATGGAACGGCAGCGCAATGCCTGGCTGGAGCCACCGGATGGAGGCGCACCTGTTGCCGGCATCACCCCCGAGGCCTGCGATGCGGTAATCGCCACCCGTCCGCGCTCGCCACTGGATTTCGACGCACGGCTGCGCGCGCTGCTGGGCTTCCTGCAGCTGCCGGAAGCCGCCAGTCTCACCGCCGCCAACAAGCGCATCGGCAATCTGCTGAAGAAATCTGCCGGTGGTGCGGCCGTGAGTACCACCGTCGACGCGTCGAAACTGTCGCTGCCCGCGGAGCGCGATCTGTTCGCGGCTCTGCAGGGCGTGAATCACAGCGTGCCCGGCCACATCGCTGGTGGCGACTATGCAGCCGCGTTTACGGAACTGGCGCAGCTGCGCCCCGCCGTCGATGCCTTCTTCGACCAGGTGATGGTGATGGATCCGGACCCGGCCCTGCGCGCCAACCGGCTCGCCATGCTGAATGCACTGCAGCAGCTGTTCGGGGGCATCGCCGACCTGTCGCGGCTGCCGGGATGATGGACGAATAGACCGCCGCATATATCGCGTAAACTGCTTTGGGTTCGCCTGCTTCTCCATAACAATTAAAGACGGGAGTTGTCATGCATCACTTCAGTGACATCAACTGGCTTGCGGTGGCCGTCGCCGTGGTCTCCACCTTCGTCATCGGCTCACTGTGGTACGGACCGCTGTTCCAGAAACCCTGGATGCAGGCCACGGGCATGACCAAGGAAAAGGGGGCCCAGGCCAACATGCTGCTCACCTTCGGCGGCACGGCGGTGCTGAACCTGCTGGTGGCCATTGCCATTGCCATGCTCATCGGACCGCATGCGGGCTGGCATGCCGGGCTGCATACCGGGTTGTTCAGTGCGCTGTTCTTCGTCGCCACGTCATTGGGCGTGATCTATTTGTTCGAGCAGCAGTCCTTCAAGCTGTGGCTGATCAACACCGGCTATCAGGTGGTGATCTTCGCGGTCATGGGCGCGATTATCGGCGCCTGGCGGTAGTCCGCTGTTCCGGCTCGCGAGGGTCGCCTGGCGCCGCCTGGGCTACAATCGGTCACAGCCACATCGAGAATTCCGGGGGACGTCATGGCCGATATGCAGACCGATGAATCCGACATCCACAGCAGCGAACCCGTCACCGGCGTCGACCGGCGCCAGTTCATGGGCGGAGCATTGGGCGCTGCCGCTGGCGCGGGCGCCACGCTGATGGCTGCGGCCGCTACTGCGCAACAGGCACCGGTGCCGGCACCCACGGGAGCCGCCGCTACGGGCGCGCCACGCGGCAGCGACATATCCGAGCGTTATGCGCAGCCCATCGGCCGCGGACCGCAGCTGTTCCGCGCCGAGATCGACATCACCGACTGCGAAGTCGAGGGCAAGATCCCCGCGGACCTGAACGGCGCCTTCTATCGCGTGGGACCAGATGCGCAGTATCCGCTGCGCGCCGGCAACATCCCCTTCGATGGCGAAGGGCATGTGACCATGTTCCGCTTCGAGAACGGTCGCGTGAATCTGCGCACCCGCTTCGTGCGCAATCAGCGCTATCTCGCGCAGGAGAAGGCCGGCAAGATCCTCTTCCCCATGTACCGCAACCCGTACATGGATGATCCATCCGTGAAGGGGCTGAGCCGCGGCACGCACAACACGCACATCTATCATCACAACGGCAAGCTGCTCGCGCTGAAGGAAGACAGCCCGCCGGCCGCAATGGACCTGAACACGCTGGCCACGCTCGATCCGGTGTACACCTTCAACGGGCAGCTCAAGAGCAAGACCTTCACGGCGCATCCGAAGACCTGCTCGCGCACCGGCAACATGCTGGCCTTCGGTTACGAAGCCAAGGGCTTCAACACCACCGACGTGAACGTGTTTGAGTACACACCAACTGGCAAGAAGGTGTGGGAGGCCTGGGTCAACGTGCCCTATGTGGGCATGCTGCATGACTTCCAGGTCACCGAGAACTTCGTGGTGCTGTACGTGATTCCGCTGGCCTTCGACCAGGCGCAGATCGAGAAGGGCGGCATCCACTGGTCCTGGTATCCCGGCCAGCCGACTTACTTCGGCTATTTCCGCCGCGGTGGCGATGGCAAGGACGTCAAGTGGATCAAGGGACCGGAGCGCAGTGCCACGCACATGATGGGCGGTTTCGACGATGGCAAGAAGCTCTACGTCGATGTGGAGATGTCGCTGTCGAATCCCTTCCCCTTTATGCCCATGCGCGATGGCTCGAAGTGGGATCCGGTGCGCGGCGCCAGCCACATCACGCGCCTGTCGGCCGATGTGTCGACGAAGAATCCCACCGACTACAGCATCGAGACGCTGTATCCCAATCACATCGGCGCGCTGCCGCGGCAGGACGACCGCTACAACACCGTGCCGTATCGCATCGGCTTTCTGCCCTGTCCCGATCCGGATCCGAAGGATCCGAGCAAGCGCCCTGCTTCCTGTTACGCGCGCTTCGATCATCAGACGCGCAGCGCCAAGCTGTATCGCGCGCCCGAAGGCGCCTCGCTGGCTGAAGCCTGCTTCGCGCCGAAGAGCAAGAACGCGCCCGAGGGCAGTGGCTATCTGATGGGCGTGGCTTCGTATGCGGCGCAGAATGGTCGTTGCGACCTGGTCGTGCTCGATGCGGAGCACATCGAGGACGGTCCCATCGCCACGGTCAGACTGCCCACGCGCATCGCCGGCCAGATTCATGGCTGGTGGGTGCCCGGCGACGCGATTCCGAAGAAGGCCTGATCGTGTCGAAGAGCCGTCACGCGGTGGCTGCAGCCGTGATGCTGGCGCTGGCGGTGCCGGCCCTCGCGCAAACACCAGCTGTGCCCGCTGCAGGCTCCGCGCAGGAGTCAGCGGTGCCCGCACAGCAGCAGCGCGCCGAGGATCCCGCCGAACAGGCCTACATGCGGCAGATCGCGGCGCTCGACTGGGTCAAGGGACCTACCACGGTGCAGCTTGCGGGCAACTCCGAGCTGGTGGTGCCGGAAGGGTTCGTATTCCTCGATAAGAAGAACACCGACAAATTCCTCGAGATCAACCACAACCTCGCAGGTGGCACCGAGGTACTGGTCGCGCCGGCGAATCTCCACTGGACGGCCTATCTGTCGTTCGCCGACGAAGGCTATGTGAAGGACGATGAGAAGATCGACGCGCCCAAGCTGTTGAAGACACTGCAGGAGGGCACCGAGCAGGCCAATCAGGAGCGCAAGCGCCGCGGCTGGGGCGAGATGCATGTGGTGGACTGGGCTTTGCCCCCGGCCTACAACACCGCGAACAAGCGACTGGAATGGGCCACGCTGCTGGAAAGCGAAGGTGGCCGCAATGTGAATTTCTCCACCAAGGTGCTGGGCCGTCGGGGCCACACTTCGGTGGTTCTGGCTGGCGATCCGGCCGAGCTCACGGCGGCGCGGCAGGAACTGGAAAAGGTGCTGGCCGGCTACAGCTTCAAACAGGGCGAGAAATACGCCGACTGGGTTCCCGGCGACAAGGTGGCCGAGTACGGCCTCGCGGCGCTGGTGCTCGGCGGTGCCGCGGCCATCGCGACGAAGAAGGGATTCTGGGCGATCCTGGCCACTTTCTTCGCTGCAGCGTGGAAATTCGTTCTGGCGGGTGTGGTGGCACTGGGGGCTGGCATCCGCAGGTTCTTCGGCAAGAAGGCGGATGACAGCCGTTGAGCTGTGGTTGCCGATCGGCGCGATCGGCTTCTATCTCTACGACTCGATGCAGCTGCTGTGGCAGAACGAGCTGCTGTTGATCCGCGCCGGCAAACGCTGGCGCCTCCAGGCGGAATCTTCACTGCGGATCTCGGCGCGCCGGGTGGTGCTGCCTCATCCGCTGCTGCCGCATCGGCCGCAGTTTCGCGCAGCCTGGAGCGTTGCGGATGAACGCGCATCCACACATCCGGACCTGGCCGGGCTGCTGTGCGCGCTGAAGCCCATCGGCATCCTCTGCCAGCTGTTGCTCTGGCTGCTGCTGCTGCTGGCGCCGGTGTGCTGGATTCTGGGGGCGGGCGTAGTCGTGCTGGCGCAGTTCACGCTGTACTACCTGCTTGTCGTCGCGGCGCTGGTACTGGTGTTTCGGCGACGCGGCCCGCTGGCGCTGTCGACGCGCGCCTTCTGGTCGCTGGCATTCGATGTGCTCGCCTGCGGTCCCTTCGCGGTCAATCTGCTGCGCAAGCTTTCATTGCGTCGCGATCCGGGGGATCCGGTGGCCTTCGCCGTGCGCGAATTCGATGCCGGCACGCGTGCGGAACTGGCGCAATTGATCAGCCGGCGACTCGAAGAAGAGGCGGCCGGAGAATCGCCCGCGCCGCAGCGACAGCAACAGATTGCACAGTGGCTCGCAACGCTGCGAGACTAGAACCAGTTCACGAGGTCCAGGCATGGGCATCACCGACATCCTCATCATCCTGGCTTGCCTCGCGGGCGGTTACTGGCTCGTCAACAGCGTGATGGGTCCGGGCATCGACATCACGCGTCGCAAGCCGCCTGAAGCACCCGATTCATCCGAACCGCCGCGTGCGCCTTTGCCGCATCAGACCACGCCCCCCGGCAGACCGGCGGCCAGACCGCCGACTACACTTTTGCCACGTGCCACCAATCCGCACGCGCAGGATTGGCATGTGATTCTCGACGTGCCGCGCTCAGCCACGCGCAGCGACATCGAAGCGGCGTTCCGGCGTCAACAGAAAAAGGCCGAAGCCTCGGGCGATGCCTTTCAGCTGCAGCGACTGCAGCAGGCACGTGAGGCAGCGCTCGCCGCGCTGAAGTAGCGCGCGCGGCACCTCTGCTCAATCCGGCGTCATGGGGGGCTGTCGGGCAATTGCAGGGCCACGCACAATCCGCCTCCCTGGCGGTTGACCAGCGACAGTCTTCCGCCGTGGGCCTCGACGATCTCACGCGTCAGCGCCAGGCCCAGTCCGGTGCCCTGGCGCTTGGTCGAGTAGAACGGCACCAGTGCGTTCTGCAGCACCGGCTCGCTCATGCCCTGCCCGCGGTCCAGTACCTCGACGCGATAGGCGTGCGGCAGCGGTGTCAGGCGCAGCGTCACTTCATCGGGCGGCGATCCGGATTCATGCGCGTTCTTCAACAGGTTCAGCAGCGCCTGTTCGATCTGCGCCGGATCGACGCGGCTGCTGAAGCCTGCCGGCGGCAACTCCGGCACGAACTCTACGTGGCGGCGCAGCCCGGCGAGAAACGTGCGCCATTCGACCATCTGCAGCTGGGGCTGCGGAAGCTTGGCGAAACGCGCATAGCCGCCCAGGAATCCCTCCAGATGGCGCGCGCGTTCCTCGATGGTCGCGAATATTTCTTCCAGTCGTTCGTAACGCCGCCGCCGCACCAGCTCCGTCCCGGAGTGCGCCAGTGAGGCCACCGGTGCCAGCGAATTGTTGAGCTCGTGGCTGAGCACCCGGATCACCTTTTTCCAGGCCCGCATTTCCTCGCGGCGCAGTTCGCTGGTGAGCCGGCGCAACAGCAGCAGCTCGTGACGCCGTCCGTTGAGCAGAAAGATGCGGCGCGCCAGGTGATAGGTTTCTTCGTCATCGCTGTCCTGGCCACCTGCATCGATTGAAAACAGGCTGTCGCCGCCGCGCTCCAGCGCTTCGCGCAGACTGGACGGTGACTGCATGAGCAGATCAGACAGCCGCAGGCCTTCGATCTTCCAGCCGCTGTGGAGCAGCTTGCGCGCGGCCAGGTTGGAGAAAACCACACGCGGCTCGCCATCACCACCGGCTGCCACCAGCAGCATGGACACCGGCGTGTTCTGGATCATCGTGTCGAGCAGCAGTTCGCGCTGCACCAGAGCCTGTCGCTGCTCACGCAGCACCTCGCCCAGTTCACCGTGGGTGCGGACCAGCTGGCCCAGCTCGTCCTCGGTGCTGCCGCTCCAGCCGATACCGAAGTTGTATTCGCCATCCCGGTAGGTATTGACGCTGCCAGCCAGCGCACGGAATAGCGCGTTGACCGGTTTCAATGCGCCGCGGATCAGCCATGCGGCCACGACAAGCGCGATGGCGCCAGCCAGCGCGCCCGCCTGCCAGGGGCTGTGCACCCAGCGCAGCAGCAGCAGCGGCAGCGCGACTGCAATGGCGATGGCCGGCAATATTCCCCACAGCAGCCGGCCGACGAGCGAACGGCGCATCATGCCAGCGGCTTGAGTCCGTGGCGCTCCATCCGTCGGTACAGCGCCTGCCTGGAAAGACCCAGCGCGACGGCGGCCTGCGATACCACGCCGCCAGCACGCGCCAGCGCGGCTTCGATGCCCGCTTTGTCGGGCTCCGCGATGGGCGCGTGGCGCAGGACGGGTGCGGGCAGCGCGAGATCGCCGGCCTCGATGCGCTCGCCACGCGACAGCAGTCCTGCCCGCTGGATGACATTGCGCAGTTCGCGCACATTGCCCGGCCAG
>DATNCK010000273.1:0-11509 GCA_035571575.1 Steroidobacteraceae bacterium
CTGAAGGCGGGCGCCAATCCCAACTCGGCCAGCAGCGAGGGCCAGACAGCACTGATGGTGGTGGCGCGCACCGGCAATCTCGAGAATGCGAAGGAATTGCTGCGCGCCGGCGCCGACGTGAATGCGCGCGAGAGCTGGGGAGGTCAGACAGCGTTGATGTGGGCCGCCGCCGCGCAACAGCCTGCCATGCTCTCGCTGCTGCTGAAGCATGGTGCCAGGCCCGATCTGCTCAGCACCACTCGTGACTGGCCGCGCAAGGTGACCGCCGAGCCGCGCGAGAAGTCCATGGATCGTGGCGGTTTCGCCGCGCTGCATTACGCGGCGCGCGAGGGCTGTGTGGCGTGCATCGCGGCGCTGGTGAAGGGCGGTGCCGACATCGACATCGCCGATGCCCAGGGCACCACTGCGCTGATCATGGCGCTGATGAACCTGAACTTCGATACGGCGAAAGCGCTGATCGATCAGGGCGCCGACATCAATGCCTGGGACTTCGTCGGTCAGACGCCGCTGTATGCGGCCGTGGATACGCATCTGGTTCCCACCGGCGCACGCGCGGATGTGGCCTCGACCGACAAGACCACGGCCATGGACATCATCCAGACGCTGATCGCGCGTGGCGCCAATGTGAATGTGCAGTTGAAGCTGCGGCTGCCGGGCCGGTCGATGCCGGGCGATCGCAATGGTGATTTCCGCGTGCTGACCACCGGCGCCACGCCGTTGATGCGCGCCGCCGTGGGCTGCGATGTGGCCGCAATGGAAGTGCTCATCAAGGCCGGTGCGCTGATCGACCTGCCGATTGCCGATGGCACCACGCCATTGTTTGCCACCGTGATCCAGGCTGCGCCACGCGCGCGCAACAAGACCGAAGAGCAGGCACTGGCTGCGATGCGGATGTTGAAGGCCGCCGGTGCCGACCCACGCAAGGCAGTGGGGCAGAGCTCGCGCGTGCTGCATATCATCCACCTGCATACGCCTGATCATGCGCGCGTCCCCGGTTCCACCGCGCTGATGATGGCGGCGGTGCGCGACTGGAAACAGGTGGCACGGCAGCTGGTGGAGTGGGGTGTTGATATCGATGCTGCGGATGCCGATGGCATGACCGCGCTGGACTACGCCATGGGCCGCGAGCGCTACGGCTTCCTGCAACCCAAGCCCATGCCCAACATGGAGATGGCCTCCTGGCTGCGCAAACTGGGCGCGAAGGTGGAGAACACCAATGCGCCGGCATGGCCGCCACTGAATGTGCCGCAGATCCGTGCCATCGTGCCGGAGCTGCTGTATTTCTGACCAGCCGTCCGCGAAGACGGCGTAGCAATCGGGGGATCAATGCGTGCCATTTTTACCGGCGCCGTCTGTGCGCTGATATCGCTGCAATGTCTGGCCGCAGGAAGCGCCGCACGCGTGGACACCAGGCGCCTGCTGAATGCCGACCAGGAGCCGGGGCAGTGGCTGGCTGTAGGTCGAACCTACGATGAGCAGCGCTTCAGTCCGCTCACCAAGGTCAACACCGAAAATGTTTCGAAGCTGGGTCTGGCCTGGTATTACGACCTGGACACCAATCGCGGCCAGGAAGCCTCGCCCATCGTCATCGATGGCGTGCTGTATGTGACCAGCGCCTGGAGCAAGGTCTTCGCCTTCAATGCGAAGACTGGCAAGTTGCTGTGGAAATATGACCCGCAGGTGCCGGGGCAGACCGGCATCAAGGGTTGCTGCGATGTAGTGAATCGCGGCGTGGCGGCATGGCAGGGGCGCATCTACCTCGGCGCCTACGATGGACGATTGATCGCGCTGGATGCGAAGACCGGCAAGGTGGTGTGGTCGGTGCCCACTACCGATGCATCGAAGTACTACACCATCACCGGCGCGCCGCGCATCGCCAACGGCAAGGTCATCATCGGCAATGGCGGGTCGGAGATCGGCGTGCGCGGCTACATCTCCGCCTTCGACGCGAAGGACGGCAGGCTGCTGTGGCGCTTCTACACCATTCCCGGCGATCCATCGAAGCCCTACGAGAACGAGCAGCTGAAGCAGGCGGCGGGCACATGGACCGGAGACCTTTACTGGAAGCTCGGCGGCGGCACGGTATGGGATGGCATCGTCTACGAGCCGAAAACGAACCTCGTGTACTTCGGCACCGCCAATGGCACGCCGTGGGTGGCCGAGGCGCGCAGCCCGCAGGGTGGTGACAACCTGTTCACCAACAGCATCGTCGCGGTGGATGCCGACACCGGCAAGTACGCCTGGCACTACCAGGTCACTCCGGCGGAAACCTGGGATTTCGATGCGACCAGCCCGCTGATGCTGGCGGATCTGACCCTCGACGGCGCGCAGCATCGCGTCGTGATGCAGGTGTCGAAGAACGGTTTCTTCTACGCTCTGGATGCGACTACCGGCAAGCTTCTGCGTGCCAGGAACTACACCGCGGTGAGCTGGGCCACGGGCATCGACATGCAGACCGGCCGGCCCATCGAAGTGCCCGAGGCGCGCTTCGGCAAGACCGGCAAGGCGGTGGTGGTGCAGCCCAGCGGGCAGGGTGCGCACAGCTGGCATCCCATGGCCTTCAGTCGACGCACGGGCCTGCTGTACACGCCGATGGTCGAGACCAGCCAGGGTTTTGCGCCGGATCCCAACTACAGGCCGCGCGAGAATGCGCCCAACGCGGCAACGGGCCGTGCGCCCGCCAATGTCTACGAAGGCGTGCATGCTGATGTGCCGCGGACCTCGCGCGGCTTCCTGATCGCCTGGGACCCCGTGGCCACGCGGGAGGTATGGCGTTCGGAGCTGCGTGGCACCATCGCCTCCGGCGTGCTCACCACGGCGGGCGGCCTGGTGTTCCAGGGAGCCCAGAAGGGTGAGCTGAGCGCCTACCGTGATACCGACGGCAAGAAGCTGTGGTCCACCGATCCCCAGACCGGCGTCGTCGCCGCACCGGTGACCTACCTGGTCGACGGCGAGCAATACGTGGCGGCACTGGCCGGCTATGGCACGCGCGACTACTACGCCGGCAACAGTTCGCGGCTGCTGGTGTACAAGCTGGATGGCAAGGCGCAGTTGCCCAAGCTCACCGTGCCGCCCCCGCGCGTACTGAATCCGCCGGCGCAGTTCGGTGACGCGGCGCTGATCGCCCGTGGCGCGCAGGTCTACAACGACAACTGCACCATGTGCCATGACACGGCCTACGGCAACCGCGGCCTGTTCCCGGACCTGCGCTACTCGCCGATGATCAATACGCCCGAAGCGTTTCGCTCGGTGGTGATGGATGGTGTGCTGCAGTCACGCGGGATGGTGTCTTTCAGGGAGCGATTTGGCGTCGAGGATGCCGAGGCCGTGCGTGCGTACATCACGCAGCGCGCCAGACAGGCGATGACCCCGGCGCAGTAGGCGAAGGGCCTAATCGCGGCGCGGCGAATCCGGCGGCAGCGGCGCTTCCGGATCCGCCACACTCTCACCGGGAATGGCGCGCTCTCCGGCAAACCACGCGCCCAGATCCACCATGCGGCAGCGTTCGCTGCAGAACGGCCGCCATGGGGATTCAGCCGTCCAGGACACTGCGCGCTTGCAGGTAGGACAGTGCACGATGGGAGCGCCCATCGGCGCCTCTCAGCAGGTTATGAGCTGGAAGGGAATGTCGCCCGCGGCCTGCGAGGGTCGCGCGGCAAGGCCGTTCCAGGTGAGGAAGCGCACGCTGCAGCGATGATGGCTGCCGCTGATTTCCGGATAGATGCCGGCGCTGGCCGGTACACAGATGCGCAGCAGCTGCAATGGCGTGTCGCGTTCGAAGTTGATGGCAAAGGTGCCGCCCGCTGCGACTTCGTTGCGGCTGCGGCCGTTCTGCCGCGTCAGCCACAACACTTCGGCCACGGCATCGCACAGCGGGCGCAGCAGCGCCAGCCACTCATTGAAGGCCTGCGTGCGGACGGCGGCATCCTGATTGAGCCAGAAGAAGAAGTCCGGGAGATCGAATTCGCAGGTGCCGCCCGGAATGGCGCTGCGATGCTTGATCGCCGCCAGGAATTCCGAATCGCGCAGCGGCTGCAGGTAGGAGGCGCCGGCCGCCGACAGCGCCGTGCGCAGCCGCGTGAGATTGTTGATCAGCGCGCGCAGGCGTCCGCCATCCACACCGGACTTGTTCTCGAATTCGCCCAGCTGGATCAGGTGACGTTCGATCTCCTTCAGCACATCCGAGCGCACGTCGCTGCGCGTGGTGATGGCCAGGATGTCGATCAAGCTGCCCACTGCCGCGCGGCTGCCCCACTGGCTGGCCTTCTCGTTGTGGTACAGCGCCTGGTTGTAGAGGTAGTCGAGCCGCAGGAAGGTGCGCATCCGCTCGTTCAGCGGCTGCTCGAAAATCAGCGGTGCCGCCGCCGGGGCGGGGGCAAGCTGCGCGGCCGTCGAGGATTCCTGGACCATCCGGCTATTGTGCATAACTCCGGCGGCCGTCGTAAACCTTCAGCGCGTGCTGTCGGTGGATGCTGACAGTCCGGGAGTGAGCTGCAGATAGCGCCGATGCAGGATTTCCACCTGCGGCGCCAGCGCCGCGACATCGGCATCGTTGCGAATCACATCGTCGGCGATGGCCAGTCGCGAGGCGCGGTCGGTCTGTGCAGCCATCAGGCTGCGCGCGGCATCTGCGGATGCATGATCACGCGCCATCAGACGCTGCAGCTGCACGGCTTCATCGACGTCGACGAGCAGCACACGGTCGTAGTCGCCCTGGGTGCCGGTTTCGAGCAGCAGCGGCACCAGGATCAGCTGGTAGGGACCACCCGCGGCGGCCGATCGCGCCCGCGTTTCAGCGCGGATGGCCGGATGCATGATGGCCTCCAGGTCCCGTCGCGCGGCGCTATCGCTGAAGACGATCTGTCGCAGCAGTGCGCGGTTGAGCGTGCCGTCGGGCATCAGGATGCCGGTCCCGAAGCGCGCGACCAGGCCATCGAGCACGGGGGAGGGGGGCGCGACGATATCGCGCGCGACCCGATCAGTGTCGATGATCCGCGCACCCAGCGTTTCGAAGAGGCGGGCTACGGTGCTCTTGCCGCTGGCCACACCTCCAGTGAGCGCGATGCGCGGCACGGGCGGCGGATTGCGCGCGGCGCGCGACATGGCTATCTCGGCCCGTACAGCGACAGGTAGCGATCCACGATTTGCGGGCCCCACATGAGCATCAGCCAGCCGGCTGCGGCCAGGTAGGGGCCGAAGGCCATGGGCACGCCCTTGCCACGCTTGCCCAGCAGCAGCGAGGTGAGTCCGATGATGGCGCCGACACCGGCTGCGCCGATGATGATGGGCAACAGCATCTGCCAGCCCAGCCAGGCCCCGAGCGCGGCTAGCAGCTTGAAGTCGCCGAAACCCATGCCTTCCTTGCCGGTGAGCAGTTTGAACAGATGGTAGACGGACCACAGGCTCAGATACCCGGCTGCCGCACCGATCACCGCCGTGCGCAGGTCCACGGGAAGGCGCTCGTCACCGATGGGCAGCAACAGCGGCAGCAACAG
Organism: Steroidobacteraceae bacterium; assembly: GCA_035571575.1. GTDB lineage: Bacteria > Pseudomonadota > Gammaproteobacteria > Steroidobacterales > Steroidobacteraceae > ZC4RG30. Next base: position 5,496 of record DATNCK010000273.1, read on the forward strand.
GCCCAACCACAACAGCGGCAGCGTCATGCTGTCGGGCAGCAGTTGCGTGTCGATGTCGATGACGGCCAGTGCGATCAGGAACCAGGTGAGTACCAGCGCCGCGCCAGTGCTCCAGGTCGCGCCGAAGCGCCAGGCCACCAACGCCGACATTACGGCGGTCGCCAGCTCCACCACCGGATACCGCACACCGATCGGACGGCGGCACCCGGCGCAGCGTCCGTGCAGTGCCAGCCAACTGATCACTGGAATGTTCTGCAATGCGCCGATGGGCGCCTTGCACCCCGGGCAGGCCGAGCGCGGCCGGATCAGATTGTAGGGAGCCTCGGCTGGCGGCTCCTTGCCATCGAGCGCCAGGCATTCACGCCGCCAGCTGCGCTCCAGCATGATGGGAACGCGGTGAATGACCACGTTCAGGAAACTGCCGACCAGCAGTCCCAGTACACCGACCAGCGCGATGAACAGCAGTGGCGAGCCGGAGACGGCCGCAGCAAAGCTCACGAGACTTCTCTTTGCAGCTGCTGGCGTTACACGACCTGACCGAGCTTGAAGATCGGCAGATACATGGCGATCACCAGGCCGCCGACAAGGATGCCCAGCACGCCCATGATCAGCGGCTCGAGCAAGCTGGACATGGCATCGACGGCGTTGTCGACCTCGGCTTCGTAGAAGGTGGCCACCTTGGCGGACATTTCATCGAGTGCACCGGCTTCTTCACCGACGGCGATCATCTGCACAACCATGTTCGGGAACATTCCGGTATTTTCCATGGCGCGCTGCAGGCGCGTACCGGTGGCGACTTCGTCGCGCATGGCCAGAGTGGCGTTTTCGTACACGATGTTGCCAGTGGCGCCGGCCACTGATTCCATGGCCTCGACCAGCGGCACGCCAGCGGCAAACATGGTCGACAGCGTGCGCGCGAATCGTGCAATGGCCGCCTTGTTGAGGATGGGGCCGAGCACAGGCATCTTCAGCGCCATGCGGTCCAGGTTCTCGCGCATCTTGCGCGAACGCTTCTTGAAATAGAAGAACGCGTAACCGGCTGCGCCGAGCACGATTGCGATGAATATGCCCTTGGTGCGCACGGCCTGGGAAAGCCCGATCACCATCTGTGTGAACGCCGGCAGCTCTGCGCCGAAGTCCTTGAACAGGGTTTCGAACGTGGGAATCACAAACACCAGCAGGATGACTGTCACCACCACGGCCGCGACCATGACAGCTGCCGGATAAAACAATGCCTTCTTGATCTTCTTCTTCAGCGCCTCGGTCTTTTCTTTGTACGTAGCCACCTTGTCCAGCAGGGTTTCGAGCGCACCGGCCTGCTCGCCGGCCTCGACGAGATTTACGTACAGATCGTCGAAATACAGCGGGCGCTTGCCCAGCGCCTCGTGCAGAGAGATACCGCCTTCGACATCGGCCTTGATGTCTAGTATGAGCTTCTGCATGGACGGCTTGTCATGGCCAGCGCCGACGATCTCGAAGGATTGCACCAGGGGAATGCCGGCGGCCAGCATGGTTGCCAGCTGACGGCTGAAAACCGCAATGTCGCCCGGACTGATCTTGCCACCGGCGATCTTGCCCGACTGCTTCTTGATGCGGCTGGGGGCCACGCCCTGTCGGCGCAATTCAGCACGCAGCGCCAGTTCGTCCTTGGCCAGAGAACGGCCCTTGACGACTTTGCCGCGCTTGTCTTTGCCTTCCCACAGGAAGGGCGTGTCACGCGCGGCAGACCGTATCGCAGTTGAAGACTGGGCCATGGAATGTCCTTAATCGATCGTCACGCTGTTGATTTCTTCCAGGCTGGTCAGGCCGGAGGCCGCCTTGTTCAGGCCGGCGCGGCGCAGATCCCACACACCGTTCTTCTTCGCCTGATCATTGATGTCGATGGCATTGCCACCGGCCATGATGAGGCGGCCGATGTCTTCGGTGACCGGCATGACCTGGTAGATGCCCAGACGTCCCTTGTAGCCGTCGGTGCAGGCGGGGCAGCCGCGAGGTCCATATAGCTGAATGCCCTTGGCAATTTCGTCTTCCGGGAAGCCTTCCTTGCGCAGTGCCTCGGCCGGCACGTCGATGGGCTGGCGGCAGGCCTGACACAATCTTCGTGCGAGACGTTGCGCGATGATCAGGCTCACCGACGTGGCGATGGCATAGGGTTTCACGCCCATGTCCACCAGACGCGTCAGCGTCTGTGGCGCGTCGTTGGTGTGCAGTGTCGAGAGCACCAGGTGACCCGTCTGCGCGGCCTTGATGGCGATCTCCGCCGTTTCGAGGTCGCGGATTTCGCCGACCATCACCACGTCCGGATCCTGGCGCAGGAAGGCGCGCAGTGCCGAGGCGAAGGTGAGGCCCACCTTGTTGTTCACGTTCACCTGGTTGACGCCGGGCAAGTTGATTTCCGCCGGGTCTTCGGCGGTGGAAATGTTCGTGTCTTCCTTGTTGAGGATGTTCAGACCGGTGTACAGCGACACTGTCTTGCCGGAGCCGGTCGGCCCGGTCACCAGAATCATGCCCTGGGGTTTGGCCAGGTACTTCATGTACAGGTCTTTCTGGAACGGCTCGTAGCCCAGCGCGTCGATGCCCAGCATCGCCGAGCTGGGATCGAGAATACGCATCACGATCTTTTCGCCGTACAGCGTCGGACAAGTGCTGACGCGGAAGTCGATGGCGCGCGTCTTCGACAGCTTCATCTTGATGCGGCCGTCCTGCGGCACGCGTCGTTCGGCGATGTCGAGTCGCGACATGACCTTGAGGCGAGCTGACATCTTGGCCGACAGCTGCACGGGCGGCTGCGCGATCTCCTTCAGGATGCCGTCCATGCGGTAACGCACGCGGTAGATCTTTTCGTAGGGCTCGAAGTGAATGTCGGATGCGCCGCGACGGATGGCGTCCAGCAGCAGCTTGTTGACGTAGCGGACGATAGGCGCGTCTTCGACATCGTCACGACTGACGCCTTCAGTCTCCAGATCTTCGCCGCCGGAAACTTCCAGCGCGTCCAGCTCCATGCCGTCGTCATCGCCGAGGTCGGGCATCTGCTGCTCGGCACCCTCGATGGCCTTGTCGACCAGCTTCTGCAGCTTGTCGTCTTCGACGACCACGGCATCGACGCCCAGGCCCGTCTGGAACTTGATCTCATCGATGGCGTGCAGATCAGTGGGATCTGCCACACCCAGGAACAGCCGCTTGCCGCGCTTGAACATGGGCAAGCAGCGATGCTTGGCCAGCAGTTTGTCCGAAACGAGCCGCGTGACTTCTAGGTCGACTGGTAGCGCGTCGAGGTCAAACAGCGGTACGCCGAACTCGGCAGCTGCCGCGACTGCGATATCACGAGGTTTGGCCGCCCCGGCACCCACCAATTGGGTGACGAAGTGAGATTTCTTGTCCTTCGCTGCCTGCAGGGCTGTGACTGCGGCATCTTCAGAGACGACGCCGTCCTGAACAAGTCGCTGCGGCAGGCCGCTGAGGCCCACCCGGTTGCCGCTGGCGGCGAAAGAAAGGTTTTCGCTCATGTAAACGGACCTGGTGTTGTCGCGCGTTAAAGCCTGTGGTGGGAGTCTAGTGGCCGGGCAGGTCAAATCAACTGTCAAATCAGCTGTGGATGGTCGCACAGGGACCCTCGGGCTAACGTGACTGGGCTCCCAAATTGGTCCGGGGACGGCGTCCTGGAGGCCGTAGAGGACGAGAGCAGGCGCCGCGCGGTCGCCTAGACCGGGTTCGATCGCCTGGCGCGCTTAGCGGAAGTCTGCCGGGTACGAACTTCTTCTGGATCGTGCCACCGATGCAAGACCGCTCCACGGTGCCCGCGGTCGTGTCGTAGGTCGATCACGCCGAAGGTGCCTGGGGCGCCCATCTTGCGAAGTTTGGCAGGGATACTATTTTGTCTGGCGTTCGCACCAGGTCTGCCACATGCCGCGCATCGCTTTCTCGAAGTGGCCCGCGAAGCGGGCTGCGTCGAAAATCGGCGATGCGAGCAGGCGCGGTCGCAACTCACGCCGGATGCGCTGCAAGGTCTCGAGGTCGCTCGCATGGCGGACTGCGCGGTTCACATAGTCGTCGTGATCGGTCGCAATCCATTCTGGCAATCCTGCGTTCGCGAGCAGGCCAACCCCTTGCCGCGTGAGGAAGGTCCTGCCCGCCAGTGTAATGAACGGCACTCCCATCCAAAGTGTTTCAACGCTGGTGGTGATTCCGGTATACGGGAAGGGATCCAGCGCAATGTCGATGCGGTTGAAGGGCTTGAGGTAGTCGGCGCGCGGTACCTGGTTTTCGAAGATCAGGCGGTGGCCATCGATGCCGTGCGCAGTGAACTGCTGTCCCAAACGCTGCCGGACACCCGGCTCTGTCAGCTGCGGCGCCTTGAACAGCAATTTGCTGCCGGGCACCGCGTGCATGACTCGCGCCCAAAGCGCAATCACCTCATCGGTCACCTTGAGCAGGCTGTTGAAGCTGCCGAAGGTGATATGGCCAGCGGCAAGCGCCGGCAATGGACCAATGGTTCCGTCTTCTGTCGGCGGCGTGAAGCACAGGTAGCTTTCGGCGAGGCGCCAGATCTTCTCGCTGAAGAAAGGCTCCTCCTCGGGCAGAAGTGTCCAGGCATCAGCAATTAGGTAGTCGATGGCTTCGACCCCAGTTGTTCCCAGGTAACCCAGCCAAGTGGCTTGCACCGGTGCAGGCTTCCAGGCAAATGCCGGCAGCCGGTTGGCGCCCGTGTGGCCGGACAGGTCGATCAGGATGTCGATGCCATCAGCGCGAATCTGAGCCGCCAGGGCTTCATCGTCGAGTTGGTCGACTTCGCGCCAGATGTGGCACCGGCCCTTGATCCGCGCCGATACCTCATCCGCGTGCGAGTCATTGAAGTAGGCGCACAGCTGCAAGCGGTCGCCTGCATGCGCCGTCAGTGCAGCCAGAAAGCTCAACAGGAAATAACCCACCGGATGGGCGCGCAGGTCGCCGGATACGAAGCCCACGCGCACCCGGCGGCCGGGGTCCGGCGTGTTGCTCCAGGAAGTTGCCGGAGTGGCACGACGCGCCGCCATTACACCGAAGCCACGTGCCTGGCTCAGTAGTGCGGGGTCCGGTTCACTGGTCTGACTGCTCTGCAGGAAAAGGAGATTGCTGTGCGCGACCAGCTGTTCCGGGTCGATTTCCAGTACCCGGCGCCAGCTGGCGGCGGCCTCATCTGTCTGCCCCAGGCGGCGCTGCAATGTACCCAGATTGTTGTGGGCGATCATGTCCCCGGGCGATAGTGCAATCGTGCGCTGGAAGAATTCTGCAGCCTCAGTCAGCTGCCCAGTCTCGAGCAGCTCGTGGGCCAGCATGCCGGTGGCAGGTGCATCTTCCGGATGGTGCTGCACCATAAGTCTGTACGCGTTGATTGCCGCCTCGTGTTGCTGCAGCTTCCCCAATGCGACGCCCAGTTTGTAGTAGAGGGTTGTCATCCCGGCGTCGAGTTTCAGCGCTTGCCGGAAGCACGCCACGGCTTCGGCCGGTTGTTCCAGATTCATCAGGACGCTACCCAGGTTGCAGTATGCGCCCGCATAATCGGGTTGAAGTTTCAGCGCACGGCGGTAGCTCTCTGCTGCCTCCTGCGGGCGCTGCAGATCCTCGAGCGCTGCTCCGAGGGCCACCTCGGCGTCAGCGAATGCCGGCTTGAGCTGCAGGGCTCTGCGGTATGAAACGCAGGCTTCCTCAAAGCGCCCGCGCCGGGCCAGGGCATTGCCGAGATTGTAGTGCGCGCCCGGTAGGGCAGAGTCGTGGACGAGTGCGGTCCGGTAAGCTTCGCCAGCGGCGTCGAAATCCCCGAGCGTCATCAGCGCGTTGCCGCGATTCAGATGCGCCCGCGCCAGTGTTGGCGCCACCCTTACAGCCTCGTCATAAAGCTTCAGCGCTTCCTGGACCTGGCCCTGATCCTCGATTTCATTACCCTTCGCGATAAGCCGCTGAGGGTCCCGCCGGTCGAACAGGCCCATGGGTCACCGGAATTGGAGCGTCAGCTCCACGGTCAGCTCATCCACGAA
>DATNCK010000274.1:0-3836 GCA_035571575.1 Steroidobacteraceae bacterium
CCTTGACCCGATTATGGTGACTATTCGTCTTACGCGCCGCGGCGCCCGCAATCAGCCCTATTTCCACGTGGTGGTCACTGACCATCGCAAGCGTCAGGGCGGCAAAAGTCTGGAACTCGTGGGGTTCTTCAACCCGGCGGCCCGCAAGACCGAGCCAAAGATCCGACTCGATATTCCCCGCATCGAACACTGGCTGTCCAAGGGCGCCCAGCAGTCCGAGCGCGTGAGCGCGCTGGTCAAGGCCTATCGCAAGCAGGCGGTAGCGGCCGCAGCCTGAGGATCAGTGCATGACGCCGCGTGCGGCCGGGTCGATGATGACACTCGGCCAGGTGGCGACGGCGCATGGGATACGCGGGTGGCTGCTGGTGCGGTCATTTGCCGATCCACCGGATTCGCTGCTCGACCACGATGAGTGGCAGCTGCAGTCGGCGGGCGGAGCCATCCGCAAGCTGAAGCTGCTGGAAGGCGGACCGCATGGCGAGCGTCTGCGGGTGAGGCTGGAAGGCATCACCGATCGCGATGCGGCGCTGGGGTTGTCGGGCTGGTGGGTGCAGATCGCGCGCAGCGAGCTGCCGCCACTGGACGAGGGCGAGCACTATCGCGATGACCTCGTGGGTTTCGAGGTCGCGAACGCGGAAGGCGCGGTGCTCGGGAAAGTGGATTATTTCGCCGACCTGCCTGCGGGGGCGGTGATGGTGGTGAAAGGCGAGCGTGAGCACTGGGTGCCCACCTCGCCGAAGCATCTGCTGAAGATCGATGCAGCCGCGCGGCGGTTGATCGTCGATTGGCCGGCGGAGCTGGAGTAGGGCCGTGAAGATCGAGGTGGTCACGCTGTTTCCGGAAATGATCCGGCAGGTGATGCAGTTCGGTGTCACGGGCCGGGCGGTGAAGCGTGGTTTGCTCAGCGTGGGAACAGAAGACCCGCGCGAACACACCCACGATGTGCACCGCACGGTGGATGATCGCCCCTATGGCGGTGGACCGGGCATGCTGATGAAGCCCGAACCACTGACGGCGGCGATCGCGGCGGCCGCGGCACGAGTGCCGCCTGGCAGCCGCAGGATCTACCTTTCGGCGCAGGGCCGAAGGTTCGATCAGGCTTACGCCGAGGCGCTGAAAAGCGAGCCGGGCGTGGTGCTGGTCGCGGGAAGATATGAAGGGATCGACGAGCGCGTGATCGCGACGTCGATCGATGAGGAGCTGTCGGTGGGCGACTACGTGCTCTCCGGTGGCGAGCTGCCGGCGTTGACGGTGATCGACGCGGTGGCGCGGTTGATGGATGGCGCCTTGAACGATGCGCGTTCCAGTGCCGAGGAGAGTTTTGCGGATGGTCTGCTGGACTGGCCGCACTACACCCGGCCGGTGGACTTCGCAGGACTCACGGTGCCGGAGGTGCTGCAGGGCGGTGACCACGCGCGCATAAGGCGCTGGCGCCTGAAGCAGGCGCTGGGAAGAACATGGCGGCGAAGGCCGGATCTGTTTCTCTCGCGCCGCGCCAGCAGCGCGGAAGAAGTCGAACTTTTGAACGAGTATTTGCAGGAAAGGCAGAACGAACCATGAACCACATCATCCAGCAGATCGAAGCCGAACGCGCCACGCGCAAGGTGCCGGACTTCAAGCCCGGCGACACCATCGTGGTGAACGTGAAGGTGAAGGAAGGCGATCGCGAGCGCGTGCAGGCCTATGAAGGCGTGGTGATCGCGCGCAGCAACCGCGGCTTCAACTCCTCGATCACGGTGCGCAAGATTTCGCACGGCGAGGGCGTGGAGCGCGTGTTCCAGCTGCACAGCCCCAGCATCGAAGACATCACGGTGAAGCGCCGTGGCAATGTGCGTCGCGCCAAGCTTTATTACCTGCGCGACCGTTCGGGCAAGGCTGCCCGCATTGAAGAGAAGGTCTGACCTGGCCTGCCGTGGCACCCTGGCGCGCCCCGGCAGATGACACCCCTCGCATGAGCAGCGGTGTGGTCGGCAGATTCTTTCGTGGTTTGTGGCGTGGGCTGGACGGGCTGCGCCGCGTGCTGCATCTCATCCTGCTGCTGCTGATTTTCGGTTTCATCATCGGTGCGCTGCGCGGCAGTGTGCCGAACCTGCCGGCCAGCGCGGCACTGCTCATCCAGCCCTACGGGCAGATCGTCGAGCAGCGTTCGGGCGATCCCCTCCAGATCGCCTTCAACGAGGCGCGCGGTGAGCGGCAGGCCGAGACGCTGCTGTGGGACATTACCGAGTCGATCCGCGCCGCGGTGCATGATGGTCGCGTCAAAGCGATCGTGCTGCAGCTTGATTACTTCACCGGGGCAGGGCAACCCAGTCTCGAGGAAGTCACCGCAGCCATGCGCGAATTCCGCGCCAGCGGCAAGAAGATCATCGCGCACAGTTCTTCTTTCTCGCAGTCGCAGTACTACCTGGCCGCACAGGCCGATGAGATCTACCTCGACCCGCAGGGCGAAGTGCTGCTCGAGGGATACGAGCGCTACCGCATGTACTACAAGGGCCTGCTCGACAAGCTGGCCGTGGACATGCACCTGTTCCGCTGTGCCGAGTGCAGCTACAAATCGGCGGCCGAGGATATGGTCCGCACCGGCATGTCCGACCAGGATCGTGCCGAAAGCAAGGCCTATCTCGATGCGCTATGGCTGGGTTACAAGACAGCGGTGGCCAAGGCCCGCGGCCTCACGCCCGATGTCATCGAGCAGTACACCAACGGCTACATCGATGCCTTGCGCAGCAATGCGGGCGATGCCGCGCGCATTGCGCTGGAAGCCGGCCTCGTTACGGGGCTGAAGACTGAAGATGAGGTCACGGATCGCGTGGTGGAACTGGTCGGCGAGAACCGGGACGGTGACGGTTATTCCGCCATCGATCTCGCCGATTATGTGCGCGTGCATCATGCCGAGCAGCGCCTGCACAGTGGCGCGCATGGTCGCGTCGCCGTGATCATCGCCAGTGGCGAGATCCTCGACGGCGAGCAGCCCCCGGGCACCATTGGCGGGCAGACCGCGGCCGATCTGCTGCGTCAGGCACGTGACGATGATGACATCGCCGCAGTGGTGCTGCGTGTGGATAGCCCCGGTGGCAGCGCCTTCGCTTCCGAGGTGATCTACCGCGAAGTCCTCGCCGTCAAGGCTGCCGGCAAGCCGGTGGTGGTATCGATGGGCGATGTGGCGGCCTCGGGTGGCTACTACGTGGCCGCGCCTGCAGATGAGATTTTTGCCAGTGCCAACACCATCACCGGTTCCATCGGCATTTATTCAGTCATACCGACACTGGATCGCACGCTGGGGAAGGTGGGCGTCAGCGTCGATGGCGTGGGGACCACGGCGATGTCCGGCAAGCTGCGCGTGGATCGTCCGCTCGACCCGACGCTGCGCGACTACATCCAGTTCACCACCGATCGTGGCTATGAAGTCTTCCTCTCGCATGTGGCCGCCGGCCGCGACAAGTCGCGTGATGATGTGCATGCGCTGGCGCAGGGGCGCGTGTGGGTGGGCAGCGATGCCAAGGCGCATGGCCTGGTCGACACCCTGGGCGGCTACGACGATGCCGTGAAGTCCGCCGCCAAGCGCGCCAATCTGCCGGCGGGCTATGTGGTTGAGCGGCTCGAGCCGGAGCTGTCCTGGGCAGAGCAACTCGCGCTGCAGTTGCGTATCCGCGCCTTGCGGATCACCAGCAAAGTGCTTGGACCTGCGGTGGGTGAGGTGAAGGCGGCACTATCGCCGATGGCGGCATTGGCGCCGGTGCGTGATGAGCTGGCGCGGGTGCAGCGGATGGCTGCCTCACAGCGGCCGCTGGCCTACTGTTTCTGCTCGGTGCAATGAGGCAATCGTGAACAGCGAG
>DATNCK010000275.1:0-2993 GCA_035571575.1 Steroidobacteraceae bacterium
AGGGTGCGCCGGCACCGGAAGGCGTCACCCGCACCGATGTGCGCCAGGATGGCCTGTACGGCGAGTTCTACGCGCCGCGCAATGCCACGTCGGCACCGACCCTGCTGCTGCTCGGTGGCTCCGAAGGCGGCGTGGACACCATCAGTCAGATGGCCACCTCCTTCGCCAAGGCCGGCTATCCCACCCTGGCGCTGGGCTACTGGAATCTGCCCGGCCTGCCGTCATCGCTGGAGAACATTCCCCTGGAATACTTCGACAAGGCGGTTGCCTGGTTGAAGAAGCAGCCGCAGGTCCGGCCTGACTCCATCGGCATACTGGGCTGGTCGCGCGGCGCGGAAGCAGCGTTGCTGGTGTCGTCCCGTAATCCTTCCATACGCCTCACGATCGCTGTGGCGCCGAGCGGAGTGGTATGGCAGGGCCTGAATTTCGTGAAGATGACCGACCGGCAGCCGGCGTGGACGGTGAACGGCAAGCCGCTGCCCTGGGTGGCGCCGGATGGCAGTCACTATCGCCCTGATCAGCCGATGGCGCAGATGTTCACCACCGCCTTCGAGACCATGGATACCCGGGCCGACGCGGTCATCCCGGTGGAGCGTATCCGCGGCGATGTATTGCTGATCTCGGGCGGGCAGGATCGCATCTGGCCCTCGACGCGCTTTGCCGATCGCATCGTGGCGCGGCTGCAGGCGCTGAACTTCAGGGGCGCAGTGCTGCACCTGGACTATCCGGAAGCCGGGCATGGATTGTTCGTGGGCGAGCCCGATGGCCCCATGGTGCGCGGAGTCGACAGTGCGAATGCGATGATGGGCGGTACGCACGAATCCAATGTGCTGGCCCGCGCCGACAGCTGGCGCCGCACGCTGGCCTTCCTGCAGACGCATTTCAAAGGGGAGAATCGATGAGTATCTCGCGTCAGGAGGCCGATGAGGCGCTCAAGGCCATCCGCTCAGCGGACCACCGCGTGTGGCAGGTGCGTGGCTACCGCCAGGCGGCGCCCTTTCTGATTCTCTGGGGCCTGATCTGGGTGGCTGGCAACACCGCGATGGATTTCAGTACCGTGGCCGGCAACCGCACATGGCAATGGGGATCATTGATCGGCACCGTCCTCACGGTGGCGCTGATCGTGCGCCAGATTCTCGAGCGCAAGCGCGCCGGCTCTCCTCCGGAGGAAGAGCGCCAGACCAGTGCGAGCTTCGCGCTGATGGGCTGGACCGTGATCGGATTTTTCGTCGCGATGTATTTCGTGCTGCGGCCGCTGTCCCCACGCCAGGGAAATGCCTTCATCTCGCTTTTCTGGGCCTTCGCCTACATGTTCGCCGGCGCCTGGGTGGGGCTCAGATTGTTTTTCACCGGGCTGGTGGCGGCGGTGGCGATGGTGATCGGTTTCCTGTTCGTGCAGGAGCACTACTATCTGTGGATGGCCGCATTCGGTGGCGGCTCGCTGATCGTCGGTGGGCTATGGCTGAGGAAGATCTGATGAGCGGGCCTGATGAGGTCATCCATCAATCCACGCGACTGCGCATCGTCGCCTCGCTCAACGCGTTGGGCACGAAGGAGATGATGGATTTCGGTCAGCTCAAGGCCATGCTGGAAGTCACCGATGGCAATCTCGCCACGCACCTGGCCGCGCTGGAAAAGGCCGAGTACATCGAAATCACCAAGGATTTCGTCGGCAAGAAGCCGCGTACGCGCATCGGGCTCACCGCGCGCGGCCGGGGTGCGCTGCGCGAGCACGTGACCTACCTGCGTTCGGTGCTCGACGGCGTCTGACGCATACCAGCCTCAGGGGCCGGCGGAGAAGTCGAAGTCCACGTTGTCGGGCACCGTGATATCGACGCTCTTGGTGAAGCCGATGACGCGGCCGAGCACGATCACGCTGACCCAGATCAGGATGGAAAGCGCGCCGGCTATTTTTGCCGCGCGCGGCGGCGTATTGCGATCCCAGGCCGCCACGCTGCGGAAGGTGGCGGTCTGGAACACCAGCATGTTGATGCCGGCGAGCACAATCGCCAGCATCTTGAAGCGGAAGGCCGTGTTGAACCAGTAAGTGGTGGCATTGGCGGAGAAGAACAGCGCGCCACTCACCGCAGCGCCTGCGAATGCGATCCAGGTCAGGCGCAGCATCTCGCGCGAAATGCCGGTGACGGTGCGGCCGCGGTCGAGCAATCCCAGCAGCCGCAGGTCCACGACCAGCACGCTGCCGAAAACCAGCGTCACGCACAGCACATGCGCGGCATTGACCCAGGGCATGGCGAGCACATTGCTGCGCATCCATTCGCCGATTCCCGAGTGCTCGACGGCATGGATGAAAGCAGGAGGAGCGGGTGCGGCCATGGCTCAGGCGCCCCGCTGCAGCACGGCGGGTGACCACTTGCCCCAGACCGAATCGTCGTAGGCGATGGCTCGTCCCAGGAAGATGATGGCGACCCACAGCACCAGCGTCGCCACAGCAACCGCGCGCAGCCCTGCCGGCAAGGGCGCGTTGATTCCAGTCACGCGAGATGCACCGCGCATGCGCTGGCCAAACACTGCGGCAGTGACGATGCAGATGGCCAGCGCGAGCATCTTGAGCCGGAACGACAGGGTCATGAACTCACGCACCGGTTCGGCGATGACCAGCAACGTGCCGGTCACGATCATCAGCGCCAAGCCCGTCCAGAAGAACGGCGCGAAGCGTTGCCAGACCTGCGGCAGGGGTTCATCGGTGCGTGCCCCGCCCAGCAGCCGCAGCGAGATCATCAGGATGGACACGAAGACCACGCCCACCATCAGGATATGCACGCACTGCACCAGCGGCACGATCCAGCTGATGTTCTTCAGGGTAGTGCTCAGCGACGTCGAGTCGATCGACGTGGCGATTTCCAGCAGTGACATGGCGGACCTTAGTTGGTCGGCGTGGGCAGCTTGCCTTGGCCGAAGGCCGTGCGGCCATCCACCGCATCGCAGTGCTCGCTGGCCTTGGGTGGCTGGGCCTTGCCCGTCGCGGCCACCGT
>DATNCK010000276.1:0-3378 GCA_035571575.1 Steroidobacteraceae bacterium
ACCGAGCGCAGCTCGATCAACGGCACCTCGGAATCAGCCGGACGCCCGCTCATCAGCGGCCACCACCGCGATTGCCGCCGCCGCCGCCCGGGAATCCTCCACCGGGGAAGCCGCCGCCCGGGAATCCACCAGCCGGAAAGCCATTGTTGTTCTGACGATTGTTCTGGCCGGATGCAGCGGCTGCCTCGGCCTCGTGCCTGCCGGCGACCACTTCATCGCCTTCCTGCAGGCCCGACAGCACTTCGCCGTGTACGCGATTGGTGACGCCGATGACCACATCACGTGCGACGAGCTTGCCATCTGCGCCCTTGACCATCACCGTGCCCTTGCGCTGCCGCACTGCGCCGTTCTGGCGCTGACCGCCAAAGCCGCCACCGCCGAATCCACCGCCACCACCACCCTGGGCAGCACGCTGTTCACGCATGCGTCGGAACTGCTCGATCTGCTCAGGCGTGGGTGGATTGCCGCCATTGAAGCCGCCGAATCCGCCGCCACCACCCTGGCGATTGCCGCCATTACCGCCGGCGCCGTTGGCCCGGCCCGGGTTGTCGCCCGACGGAGGTCCGCCCGCCGGTGGGGAGTTGCTGGCAGCGGCGGTGGCACCAGGACCGCTGGCGTCACCGGGCTTTGCGGCATCAGCTGCGGCATTCTGTGCCGCAGGACTCTTCTTCGCCGCCTCGGGCGCGGCCTTCTTGTCTTTGTTCTTTTCTTCCTGAGCACGCAGGATCTGCTGACCCTGTTGCAGGGCCGCCATCGGTACCACCAGTACATTGCGCGCCTCGGCGCGCACGAAGAATACCTGTGCGGTCATCGAAGGCAGCAGCGCGCTGCCTTCGTTCTTCACCTCGAACAATGCGTTGTACAGCACTACGCTGTTCTGCACCGTGGGCGTGGGTTCGATGCGCGACAGCGTGCCGTACCAGCGTCGGGTCTGGCTGCCCAGCGTGGTGAAGTAGGCACGCATGCCCTTGTTGAGCTTCGAGACGTCCGCTTCGGAAACCTGCGTCTGCACCGTCATCGTGGACAGGTCGGCGATGCGCAGCAGCGTGGGCGCCTGCTGGGTGGCATTGATGGTCTGACCCATCTTGGCCGCGATGCTCACCACGGTGCCGTCGATGGGTGCGACGATCTTCGTGTACTTCAGGTTGGTTTCTTCCACGCGCATGGTGGCTTTCTGCTGTTCAATCTGCGCCTTCAGCGTGGCGATGGCCTGACGTGCACTGTTCAGCGTGGTTTCGGCGTTCTGCATGGCCTCATCGGTGGTGGCGTCCTCCTTCTTGAGGTTCACCTGACGCTGGTAGTCACGCTCTGCCTTGGTCAGCGAGTTCTGCCGGTCGAGCAGCTGTGATTCCTGCGAGCGCAGGTTGGCGCGATTGGCTTCGACGCGGGCTTCGGACTGCGTGGCATCGATTTCGACCAGCGGCTGGCCCTTCTTCACTTCATCGCCCACTTCGACCGCGATCTTCTCGACCTGGCCTGAGACCTGCGCGCCCACGTCGACATAGTCGCGCGGCTGCAGCGCGCCGGTGGCCGTGACCAGGTCTTCGATATCGCCGCGTTCCACCTTCGCAAAGATGTACTCCCCTGCGGCTGCGGCGTTCAGCTTGTGCTTGTGCCAGAAGTACCAGCCGCCGCCGGCGATGAGCACCAGTGCGGCGATGGCCAGCGTGCGGGGCTGGCGCAGAAAAGAGGGCTTCGATCTTTCATTCATGGATGGTCGCTTCCGTCAGCGGTTGGTAACGGCCGTATCACGCTGCATTGCGGGCCGGCATGGTACGCAGCATGGGGCTGGACTGTGGAAACATTGTGGAGTTCGCCGTGCACAATGTTTGCCTCTTTGCGGTGTAGCCTTGCGGCATGGTACTCCCCGGTCCGCAAAGCGGTTTGGCTCGCCTGCGCCGCAGGTTGGACACGCTGGGCGTCAAACTGTTCCTTGCCATTGCCGGCGCCAACCTGGTGCTGGTCATGGCTGTGTACCTCGTTTACAGCTGGAGCTTCGACAAGGGCCTCGTTGACTATGTCAACAAGACCGAGCAGGCGCGGCTCACGCCCATGATCACGCAGCTTTCCGACGGTTATCGCAGGCACGGCGATTGGCAATGGCTCACTGAGGATCGGGAGGGCTGGGCGGCGCTGCTGGGAGAATCCCTGGGCTGGCGATTGCCGCGCCGTGGCTGGCTGCGGGGCGAGGGGGCTGCGGCGGGCGAGGGTGTCCAGGGCCGCGGGGGCGGCCCGGGCTTCGACCGTCGCTATCTGCCATTCCGCGGTCCGCGTGGCGACATGGAACGCGATGGCGTGATTCCGCCCATCACCATCGACTGGCGCGTGATGCTGATCGACGCATCGCAGCAGGTACTCATTCCCTATCCCGGCGCCGAGCCTGGTGAAATGGCGCTGGCCGTGAAGCTGCCGGTGCGCGTGGACAACCGCATCGTCGGCTATCTCGGCTACATTCCGCGGTTGCGACTGGTGCGCTCGCTCGAATCCATCACTTCGGCACAGCAGTCGCGTCGCTTCGGTGTCATCGGCGTGGGAATGCTGGGGGCCGTGCTGTTGACTGCCGCACTGATCTCCCACTGGCTGTCGCGACGTCTCACCGTGCTGGGGAATGGTGCTACGGCGCTGGCTCGCGGCGACTACGCCATGCGCATTCCCGCACGCGGCCATGATGAGATCGCGCGCCTGGCTGGTGACATCAATCATCTGGCGCAGGCGCTGGAGGCGGCGCAACGCGGCCGGCAGCAATGGATCGCCGACATCGCGCACGAGCTGCGCACGCCACTGACTTCGCTGCGCGCGGAGATCGAAGCCGTGCAGGACGGCGTGCGGCCACTGAGCCAGTCGAGCATGGCCTCCATTGCGCAGGAAGTGCAGCAGTTGACGCGACTGGTGGAGGATCTGCGACTGCTGTCGCTGTCGGATCTCGGCGCGCTCACCTACCACAAGGAGCCAGTGCAGCTGGCCGAAGTAGTCATGGATGCAGTGACTACCGCGCGGGGCCGCATCGAGGACCGCAGGCTGCAGGTCACCACCGCACTCGATGCGGGAGCATTCGTCGATGCCGATGCTGATCGGCTGACACAGGTATTCAGCAACCTGCTGCAGAACACCCTGCGTTACAGCGAAGCACCGGCGCAGCTGCGCATCGCGGTGACCGTCGAGGGCGCGGAGGCGCGCGTGGACTGGGATGATTCGCCGCCCGGCGTGCCCGATGAGGATCTGCCGCGGCTTACCGAGCGGCTGTACCGCGTCGATGCATCTCGTGCGCGCGCCAGCGGCGGCAGTGGCCTGGGTCTGGCCATAGTGAAGGCCATTGTCGATGCACACAGCGGGCGAATGCAGGCTGCGCGCAGTCCGCTCGGCGGACTGCGCTGGAGC
>DATNCK010000277.1:0-2610 GCA_035571575.1 Steroidobacteraceae bacterium
TGGAAGGCCAGCATGGACTACCGCTTCAATCCGACGGTAATGGTCTATGCCCAGGCGGCTACGGGCTTCCGCTCCGACGGCGCGCAGCCGCGTCCCTTCACGCCGGGGCAACAGAAGGAGAAGGTTCCCGCAGAGGAACTCACCTCCTATGAAATCGGCATGAAGATGGACCTGCTGGATCGCAAATTGCGACTCAACCTCGCGGTGTTCCAGGATGACTACGATCCGCGTGTAGTGGTCTCTGCGGGCACGCAGTGCAATTTCCCGGCAAATCCGGATCCGGGTCCAGTGTTCCGTGGCCTGACAGGCAGCACCTGCCCGCTGGGCACAGAGGTTGGCAACTCGGCCAACCGCACGGGCTCGCCGTGGTTTGCCTATGCCAGCGCACCGGGCAAGGATCGTGGCGCTGAACTGGAGCTGACGGCCACGCCCATCGACAACCTGAGCATCAATGCCACCTTCGCCACGTTCGACTTCAAGTCGGGCGCACCGAAGACGGTTGCCAACGCGGCCGGGCAGCAGGTGGCGAACAATGTGTATGTGGATCCGAGCTTCAAGGTGCAGGCCAAGTTCTCGGGCAGCCTGGGCATGCAGTACTCCTGGCCTGCTTTTGGCGGCAGCCTTACGCCGCGCGTGGACTGGTTCTACCAGGGCTCGCGCAGCAACGGCATCGCATATCTGCCGCAGTTGCCAGGCAGCGCCAACCAGGTTGGCGGATACGGGCTGGTCAATGCCCGCGTCACCTACACCACCGAGGACGGCAAGTGGGACCTGGCCGTTTCGGCGGAAAACCTGCTGGACAGGTTCTACTGGTACCAGCTCGGTTCCGCGCGCAGCAATCTGGACGGCTCGCTGCCCGACAATCGCACGGGCGCGCCCGGCAGGCCGCGTGAAGTGGCGGTGACCTTCCGTCGCAACTTCAACTGATGGCCGATTGATGGTGCTACGCTTGCCTCCATGGACGGGGGCAGGCGTTTCCAGTTGGGCGCAGTGACGCTGATCTGCTGCGCCCTGCTCGGACCTTCTCTCACGGCCGCGGACCTGGCGCAGGAATCGCAACTTCGCGCCGAAGGTCTGTGGACCGGCGAGTTGCAGCAGTCCGGCAAGGACCAGCGCATCCAGGTGCGGTTGCATCGCGACGGCGATCTGCTCACCGGCACGCTGAACCTCATCGACCAGGGTGCCAGAGACCTGAAGCTCGACGCGGTGAGCGTCACCGAAGACGTGCTCTCGTTCCAGGTTTATGCGCTGGATGGCCGCTTCGCCGGCAGCTTCAGCAGTTCAGGCGATGAGATTCGCGGCACGTGGACGCAGGCATCGAAGTCGAGGCCCTTGCGGCTGTTCAGGGCCCGCGATCCGGACCGCGCGAAGCCGTAACGGTCGCCAGCACGCTGCCACGCGCCAGTCGCGCTTCAATCACGTCCCCGGGCTGCACCTGCGAGCCATCCTGCAGTACCTGGCCGTCAGGCAGACTGACGATCGCGAAGCCGCGCTGCAGAGTGGCCAGCGGGCTGATGGCATCAAGTGCGCGCTGTGTCAACAGCAGCCGTTGCGAGATGCGCAGCAGTCGTGAATCCCAGGCCCGTCGCAGCCTCAGATCCAGCTCGTCCAGGCGCTGCGTCTGTTGCTGCAGCCGGCTGCCCGGATGCGCGCGGCGCAGCCGTGCCAGCAGCTGCTCATGTCGTTCCAGCGCGCGCTGCAATTGTCGCTGCGTCGCGCCCTGCATGCGCGTCGCAAAGTTGCGCACGGCGGCCAGCAGGGTGCTGCGATCCGGCACCACCAGTTCCGCTGCGCCCGACGGTGTTGGTGCGCGTACATCGGCGGCAAAATCCGCTATGGTGAAATCGATCTCGTGGCCGATGCCGGTGATCACCGGAATAGCGGAGCGGCGGATCGCGCGCGCCACCCGCTCGTCATTGAAACACCACAGGTCCTCGATGGAACCGCCGCCACGCGTCACGATCATCACGTCGCAGTCACCACGGGTCGCAGCACGGTCGATGGCCGCGACGATGGTTTGCGTTGCCGCTGCGCCCTGCACGGGGGTCGCGAACACCAATATCTCTGCCGGCGGAAACCTCCGAGCCAGAATATGCAGCACATCGCGAATTGCCGCGCCGGTAGGTGAAGTGATCACAGCGATGCGCCGCGGCATGGCCGGCAGCGGCCTTTTCAGCACGCTGTCGAACAGGCCCTCACCAGCCAGGCGGGCCTTGAGCTTCTCGAACTCGCGTCGCAACGCGCCTTCGCCGGCGTCTTCCATGGCTTCAGCCAGTAGCTGATAGTCGCCGCGCGGTTCGTACAGGCTCACGCGTCCACGTATCAACATCTGCTGGCCGTCGCGCGGACGAAAGCCGACCTGGCTGTTGCGGGTACGGAACATCGCACAGCGGATCTGAGCATCACGGTCTTTCAGCGTGAAATACCAGTGGCCGGAAGCGGGGCAGGCGAAGTTGGAGATCTCGCCCTCTACCCACAACGCGGGCAGTCCGGTCTCGAGCAGCACGCGTGCCGAATTGTTGAGGCGACTCACCGTGTAGATGTCGCGTTCAGTCTTTACGCTCATTGCACGAGTCTATAGGATTGCCCTGCTCGGTCGGAGCTTCCACG
>DATNCK010000278.1:0-8453 GCA_035571575.1 Steroidobacteraceae bacterium
AAGATGCGTGGTGGCGTTGAATCCTTGCTCACCGCGCTGGGCGCGCAGCTGCAGAAGGTGCCGGACGCCCATTTGTGCTGTGGTTCGGCGGGAACCTACAGCCTGCTGCAGCCACAACTCTCGAACCGGCTACGGGAGAACAAGCTGCGCGCCCTGCAGTCTGGTGAGCCACAGCTGATCCTGTCGGCCAATATCGGCTGCATCCATCACCTGGATGGTGCCAGTGCAGTGCCGGTGCGGCACTGGATCGAGTGGCTGGATACGCGACTCGGGCCAGATCACCCCTGAGCGCTGGTTAGGCGCTTGTCGAGCTTACTGTATGGATGTACAGTAGCTCAATGGCCACTGAAATCCCTGCTGGCGGGTTCAAGGGGCGCGGCGCGCTGAGCAATCCGCACAATCGTTTCGACCGGCAGAGCAGCGAGCGGGTGGATGATGGCTGGTACAGCGAAGTGCCTGAAGCCAGCATTGCCACTGAACTGCGGCCCGATACCACGCGCGGCATCATTGCGCGCAACGAATCGCCTGACATCCCCTACGACCAGTCCATCAATCCCTATCGCGGCTGTGAGCATGGCTGCGTGTTCTGCTATGCGCGTCCCTCACATGCTTTCCTGGGCTATTCGCCCGGCATCGATTTCGAGACCAGGCTCACCTACAAGGCCGATGCAGCGATGTTGTTGCGCAAGGAGCTGTCGAAGCCCGGCTACAAGTGTGGCCTGATCATGCTGGGGTCGAATACCGATCCTTACCAGCCGGTCGAGCGACGACTGGGAATCACGCGCGGCGTGCTCGAGGTGCTGGCCGAAACCAACCATCCCGTCGGCATCACTACGCGCAGCACGCTGGTGTTGCGTGACCTGGATCTGCTTGCGGCGATGGCGAAGCAGGGGCTGGCCCGCGTCTACATCAGCCTGACTACTTTCGATCCCGATCTGAAACGAAAACTCGAACCTCGCGCAGCGGCATCCGTCGCGAGACTGCATGCCATGCGCCAGCTGGCCGATGCCGGCATACCTGTGGGAGTGATGGCGGCGCCGATGATTCCGGCCGTGAACGACAGCGAACTGGAAACCATACTGGAACGTTCGGCCGAGGCGGGCGCCACGCGTGCGTCCTATACGCTGCTGCGCCTGCCTTATGAGGTGAAAGGCCTGTTTCGCGAATGGCTGGCGCAGCACATGCCGGATCGCGCCGCGCATGTGATGTCGCTGATCCAGGGTGCGCGCGGCGGCAAGGACAACGAGCCGCGGTTCGGGGTGCGCATGTCAGGCACAGGCGCCTGGGCGCGGCTGCTTTCCGATCGTTACAAACTGGCGGTCCGCAAACTCGGTCTGCGCAATGATCGCGACATACCATTGAGAACCGATTTGTTTCGTGCGCCGCGCGAGACGCTTCCACAGATGGAGCTTGGCTTCTAGCACTGCTAGGCTCGCGCGACATGTCGCATCGACGATTCGCCCTGGGCCTGCTCTTCGTGCTGATCCTGCTGTGGATCCCCCTGGCGATGGCGCCGGTGGATCGTCACGACTGGATACTGGAGAACGTACTGCTGGCTGCAGGCATTGCCTTGCTGCTGGCGACCTATCGCGTCTTTCCTCTGTCGCGCATTTCCTACGGACTGATCTTCATCTTCCTGTGCCTGCACACAGTGGGTGCGCACTACACCTATGCCGAAGTGCCGTACGACGCGTGGACGACGCGGTTCACGGGCCACAGTTTCAACAGCCTGGTGGGTTGGGAGCGCAACAATTTCGATCGCATCGTGCACTTCAGCTATGGACTGCTGCTGGCCTATCCGATCCGCGAGCTGTTTCTGCGCATTGGCAACGTGCGGGGATTCTGGGGTTACTTCCTGCCGCTGGACCTGACCATGTCCACCTCGATGCTGTACGAGCTGATCGAATGGGCAGCGGCGGAATATTTCGGCGGCGATCTGGGAATGGCGTATCTGGGCACGCAGGGTGATGTGTGGGATGCGCAGAAGGACATGGCGCTGGCCAGCCTGGGGGCATTGATCGCCATGTGCGTGACGGCCACGATCAACTGGCGGCTGCAGCGCGACTTCGCTTCGGAGTGGGTCGAGAGTCTGCGGGTGAGAAACACCGGTCCAACCGGCGAGGTCGCTATCGCAGCAATGCTGAAAGAGAGGAAGAGGCGCTAGCGCGGATTTGCCGCCTGCCGTTGCGGCTTAAAGAGTCTTCCAGTCGAGGATGACCTTGCCCGACTGCCCCGAGCCCATGGTCTCGAAGCCGCGCTGGAATTCCTGAACCGGAAAGTGATGCGTGATGACCGGCGTGATGTCGAGGCCGGCCTGCAGCAGCGCCGCCATCTTGTACCAGGTCTCGAACATTTCGCGGCCATAGATGCCACGCATATTGAGTCCCTTGAAGATGACCTGGGTCCAGTCAATGGCGACCTCGCTGGGCGGGATGCCCAGCAAGGCGACGCTGCCGCCGTGGTGCATGGTCCGCAGCATGTCGCGAAAGGCCTGTGGATTGCCCGACATCTCGAGACCGACGTCGAACCCTTCCTGCATGCCCAGATCGCGCATCACATCGTCGAGATTTTCCTTCGCGACATTCACTGCACGCGTCGCGCCCATCTTCCGCGCCAGCCCGAGTCGGTATTCATTGACGTCGGTGATGACCACATGGCGCGCACCCACGCGCCTGACGATGGCCACCGCCATGATGCCGATGGGACCCGCGCCGGTGATGAGCACGTCTTCACCAATGACACTGAAGGCCAGCGCGGTGTGCGTTGCGTTGCCGAAGGGATCCAGGATGCTGGCGATATCGTCGGTAACGGCGTCTGGCAGTTTGAACGCATTGCTCGCCGGGATGGCCAGATACTCGGCGAAGCAGCCCTGGCGGTCGACCCCGACGCCCACAGTATTGCGGCACAGGTGCCGGCGGCCCGCGCGACAGTTGCGACAGAAGCCGCAGGTGATGTGGCCTTCACCTGAAACTCGATCGCCGATGGTGAAGCCGCGCACCTCGCTGCCCATGTCGACGACGCGGCCGTAATATTCATGGCCCACTGCCATCGGCACCGGAATGGTCTTCTGCGCCCAGGCATCCCAGTTGTAGATATGCATGTCCGTGCCGCAGATCGCGGTCTTGGCGATCTTGATGAGCACATCGTTGGGGCCGACTTTCGGCTCGTCGATGTCCCGCATCCAGATGCCGGGCTTCGCCTCCGCCTTGACCAGCGCCTTCATCGCACCAGCTCCAGTTCGCGGCCGACGCGGATGAAGGCGGCGAGTGCGGTGTCGATCTGTGTCCCGGAGAGGCCGGCTGACATCTGGGTACGGATGCGTGCCTCGCCCCTGGGTACTACAGGAAACGAGAATCCGACGACGTACACTCCCTCCGCGAGCATGCGATCGGCGAAGCGGGCTGCGAGGGCGGCATCACCGATCATCACTGGAATGATCGGGTGCTCTCCAGGCAGCAGTCTGAATCCGGCGGCGCTCATGCCGGCGCGGAACCTGCGTGCATGCGAGAAGAGGGTGTCGCGCAGCTGCGGTGATTGCTCGACCAGTTCGATGGCGCGCAAGGTCACGGCTGCGACCACCGGCGGAATGCTGTTGGAGAACAGGTAGGGGCGTGAGCGTTGACGCAGCCATGCAATGGCATCGGCCCTGCCGCTGGTGTAGCCGCCGCTGCCACCGCCGAGTGCCTTGCCGAACGTGCCCGTAAGAAAGTCAATGCGTCCGGCGACGCCGCAGTGCTCTGGTGTGCCGCGGCCACCCGCACCCATGAAGCCGGTGGCGTGCGAATCGTCGACCATGATGAGTGCGCCGTATTTGTCGGCGAGTGCGCAGATCTCCTTGAGTGGCGCAATGCTGCCATCCATGGAAAAGATGCCGTCCGTGGCGATCAGCCGGGTACGGCAGTCCTGTGTGTCCTGCAGGTGCTGCTCGAGTTCGGCCAGATTGCGGTTCGCGTAGCGCAGCCGTCGCGCCTTGCAGAGCCGCACGCCGTCGATGATGCTGGCGTGATTGAGCGCGTCGGAGATCACCGCATCCTGTTCGCCGAGGAGCGTCTCGAACAGGCCGCCATTCGCGTCCCAGCAACTCGAGTACAGGATGGTGTCTTCGGTGCCGAGGAATCGCGACAGCGCAGACTCGAGTTGCGTGTGCACGGTCTGTGTGCCGCAGATGAAGCGCACGGATGCCATGCCGTAGCCGAAGCGCTCGATGGCCCGCTGCGCGGCCTCGCGGATCTCCGGATGGTTCGCGAGCCCCAGATAATTGTTGGCGCAGAGATTGATGACATCCGCGCCATTGGCGCGAATCTGCCCACCCTGCGGGCTGGCGATGACACGCTCCGTCTTGAACAGGCCCTGAGCGCGCAGCTCAGCCAGTTGTGTGTCAATCCGTTGATAGAACGCGGGATCCATGAGTCACCACACAGACGGAACCGGCCACTGATCATACCGGAGTCAGTGGATTGTGGTGTTCCTCGGCATCACCGGGTCACTACGCGTTGACCGTGTTCGTTCGTGACCACTTCGCCATCCTCTTTCTTGAACCCTCTCAACTGCGGAGCCGGCAGGATGTCGAGGACGAGTTCCGAGGGGCGGCAAAGCCGCGTGCCCAGTTCGGTGACGACAAAGGGGCGATTGATGAGGATGGGGTGAGCCATCATCGCGTCGAGCAATTGGTCGTCGGTCAGTGAAGGGTCCGCGAGGCCCAGCGAGGCGAAGGGCGTGCCTTTCTCTCTCAACGCCTCTCGCACGCTCATCCCGGCTGCTGAAATCATGGCAGCAAGCCGCTCACGAGAAGGCGGATCGCGCAGGTACTCGATCACCTGGGGCTCAATGCCTGCGTTGCGAATGAGGCCGAGCGTGTTGCGCGACGTACCGCAGTCGGGGTTGTGATAGATGATTACGGTGTTCACGAGATCCTGTCCTCTGCGTCTGGGTCCATGGCATGTCCCGGTCGAATGAATAGCAACTTCGCAATACCGAGGCCTGTCAGCGCCCCCAACAACTGCGCGACCACAAACATGGGCGCATCGACTGGCCGGATGCCGGAGAAAGTATCGCTGAGCGCGCGTCCGAACGTGATTGCGGGATTCGCGAACGATGTGGAAGCCGTAAACCAGTAGGCAGCGCCGATCCAGGCCGGCACGCGCCAGCTTGCGACAGCTACAGTCGCGGAACCGAGAATGACCAGGATCAGTCCTGCCGTGGCCACGCTTTCCGACAGCCACTGCGCGCCACCAGCACGGACATGCGTACTGGACTGAATCAGCGGCAACTCGAACATGGCGTGTGCGAGCAGCGCGCCCAGGACACAGCCGATGATCTGGGCGGCAATGTAGGCTAGCGCATCAGCCGCGCGCAGCTCGCCGCGCACCATCTGAACCATCGAGACCGCGGGATTGAAATGTCCACCGCTCAATGGGCCGAGCGTTGCAATCAAGACGGCGAGCACAGCAACGGTGGCGGCGGTGTTGGCGATCAATGCCACCGAAGCATTTCCGGCAGCGAGGCGCTCGGCCATGATGCCGGAGCCGATCACGGTCGCCGCCAACAGCAGCGAACCGAGTGATTCTGCGAAGGTGCGCTGAGCCAGGCCCGGATGAGTCAAGCGGACTTCCTCCGGTTGGTTGCCTGAACGGGTGCGCAGCTTGTGCCGCAGTCTGAGCCCAGGCTGCAGCAGTTCTCCGTCAGGTAGCCGATCAGGTCATTCATGCGGTCGAAGTTGGCGCCGTAGAAGATGAAGCGGCCCTCTTTGCGTATCGTGACAAGGCCGGCCTGGGAGAGCGCCCGCAGGTGAAAGGAGAGAGTCGGGCCGGGGATCTTCAGCCGTTCCGCCAGTTCGCCGGCGGCAAAACCCTCAGGGCCGCGCTTCACCAGCAATCGATAGACCGAGAGGCGGGAATCCTGGGCCAGCGCCGCGAGGGAGGTGACGGCATCCTTATTATTCATATTTCCAAATATATGAAAATATCAGTCCCGGTCAAGCCAGCGGCATGGCTTGCGTTACTCTGTGAGCTCCATGATCCGCCCCGCCAAGTCCGAAGACGCCGCACAGATCTGCGATATCTACAACCACTACGTTCGGGAGACCGTGGTGACGTTCGAAGAGTCTCCAGTTTCTGCCAACGAGATGGCCCAGCGCATTGCCGACATCACCACTGGCTTGCCCTGGCTGGTATGGGAAGAAGATGCAGTCGTGCTCGGTTACGCCTATGCCGGTCCGTGGCGGGTGCGGGCCGCATACCGGCACTCGGTGGAAGCCAGTGTCTATCTACGAGCAGACGCGACGGGTCGCGGCATTGGCTCGAGCCTCTACCGGGGGCTGATCGAGGACCTGCGGCGACGGGACATCCATGCCGTGATTGGAGGCGCGGCGCTACCGAATCCGCGCAGTGTCGCTTTGCACGAAAAGCTGGGATTCGAGAAAGTCGCGCAGTTCCAGCAGGTCGGATTCAAGTTCGGCCGCTGGGTCGACGTGGCATATTGGGAGCTCGTGCTCGACCGAAAGCCCTGAAAGATTGGTCGGGATGAGAGGATTTGAACCTCCGACTCCTACGTCCCGAACGTAGTGCTCTACCAGGCTGAGCTACATCCCGACTGCGTGGGCGCGGGAGTTTACGCGAGGGCCGGCGCGCCTGTCACGGCCCCTAGCGATCCCGGCCCACGGCTACCTGTGCCAGTGCCGCCAGCGCATCCCGGTACTGCGACGGCGGCACGCTCGCGAGCGCCGCCACGGCAGCGCGGGACTCGGCCTCGGCCCGCTCGCGGGTGTAGACGATGCCGCCGCTGGCATCGATGCTGGCGATGATCCGGGCCAGATCCCCTTCCCGTTGAGCCCCTTCGCCAGCCTGGGTAATCGCACGACGGATCAGTTCGCGTTCCTCCCCGCTGACCTGGCGCAGGGTGTGGATGAGCGGCAGCGTGGGCTTGCCTTCGGCCAGATCCTCACCCAGGTTCTTGCCGCGCGTGGCCGGGTCGGAGTGGTAATCCAGCACATCGTCGATGAGCTGGTAGGCGGTTCCCAGGTGTTTGCCATAAGCGGCAAGCTGCCGCTGCGCATCCACAGAACCCCCGCAAAGCAGCGCAGCCACTTCGCTGCCCGCCTCGAACAGCTGCGCTGTCTTGCGGTAGATCACCTCGAGGTAGCGTTCCTCGGTGGTGTCGGGGTCCTGCGCATTCATCAGCTGCAGCACCTCGCCCTCGGCGATCACATTGGTGGCGTCGGCCATGATTTCCATCACGCGTGCGTCACCGATCGCGGCCATCATCTGAAAGGCGCGGGAGTAGACGAAATCGCCCACCAGCACGCTGGCCTCATTGCCAAACAGCGAGTTGGCGGTCTCGCGACCTCGGCGCATGGAGGAGTGATCTACGACGTCGTCATGCAGCAGGGTGGCGGTGTGGATGAACTCGATGAAGGCGGCCGCATCATGGTGGCGGGTGCCGGGCAGGGGCCGCCCGGCGGCTGCGGCATGGGCCGAGAGCAGCACGATCAGGGGCCGCAGGCGCTTGCCGCCCCCGGCCACGATGTGCTCGGCCACCTGGCTGACCAGTGGCACAGAGCTGGCGAGGCGGGTCCGGATGACCCGGTCCACGGCGTTCAGGTCCGCCGCCACCAGCCCGCGAATGTCCTCCAGCGTCATCAAGCCTGTCTGCCCCTCCAAAACTGGGGGCGAATGGTAGCAAGCCGCTGCCCGGCGGGCAGGGAGGAAACGGTAGCCAAGTGGCTGTTTGGCCGCAGAAAAAAGGGCGGAATTCGGGTTTGACCCGCAGGGATAAGGCCATTAGAATGCGCGGCCTTTCGGGATTGGAGCCTTTTTACATGTACGCCGTGATCGCCACTGGTGGCAAGCAGTACCGGGTCGAGAAAGACAGCCTGCTGAAGGTTGAGCTGCTCGATGCTGCGCCGGGCTCTACCGTTTCCTTCGACAAGGTGCTGCTGATCGCGGACGGCACCAACTTCAAAGTGGGCAAGCCGCTGCTGGATGGTGCGAAAGTTTCCGCCACGGTGGAAAAGCACGGTCAGGGCGAGAAGAAGGTCATCGTCAAATTCCGTCGCCGCAAGCATTACAAGCGCGGCGGCAATCATCGCCAGCAGTACACGCTGGTGAAGATCACGGGCATCGCTTAAGGAGTATTGAGCCATGGCACACAAGAAAGCAGGCGGTAGTACCCGCAACGGCCGTGATTCGCACAGCAAGCGTCTGGGTGTGAAGCGTTTTGGCGGCGAGCAGGTGCTGGCCGGCAACATCCTGGTCCGTCAGCGTGGTACGCCGATGCGTGCGGGCGCGGGCGTGGGCACCGGCACCGACCACACCCTGTACGCGCTGGTCACGGGCACGGTCGAGTTCAAGACCAAGGGCGCCGACGGCGGTCGCACTTACGTGAGCGTGGTTCCGAACGCCTGAGCTTGAAGCGCATTTGTCGCTTCGAACCACATCCCCGGCCTAAAGCGCCGG
>DATNCK010000279.1:0-20554 GCA_035571575.1 Steroidobacteraceae bacterium
ATGGGCGCCACGATGCGCAGTTCCCCATCGATATATTCCAGACCGGTTCGGGCACCAGCACCAACATGAACGCGAACGAGGTGCTGGCACGCCTGGCCTCGCAGCGCCTAGGCAAGCCGGTGCATGCCAACGATGACGTGAACATGAGCCAGAGCAGCAACGACGTCATCCCCACTGCCATCCATGTCAGTGCGGCGCTGCTGTGGCGCGAGTCGCTGCAGCCGGCGCTGGCGCATCTGGCCGGTACGCTGCGCGCCAAAGAAGAACAGATCGGCGCCATCGTGAAGACCGGGCGCACGCACCTGATGGATGCCATGCCCGTCACCTTCGGACAGGAGCTGGGCGCATGGCGCACGCAGGTGGAGAAAGGCAGCGAGCGCATCACTGCGGTTGAGCCGCGGCTGCTGCAGCTGGCGCAGGGCGGCACCGCCGTGGGTACGGGTATCAACGCGCATCCGGAATTCAGCGCGCGCTTCTGCGCCGAACTCGCGCGCGCCACGGGCCTGTCGTTTGTGCCGAACAGCAGCCTGTTCGAAGGCATCGCCACCCAGGACACGGCCGTGGAACTGTCGGGTCAGCTGCGCACGCTGGCCGTTGGCCTGATGAAGGTCGCCAACGATCTGCGCTGGATGAACAGCGGTCCGCTCGCAGGCCTGGGCGAAATTGCGCTGCCGGCGCTGCAGCCGGGCAGCAGCATCATGCCGGGCAAGGTGAATCCGGTCATTCCCGAGGCCACGGCCATGGTGGCAGCGGAGGTGATGGGCAATGACGTGACCATCGCGGTGGCGGGGCAGTCCGGGAATTTCCAGCTGAATGTCATGCTGCCACTGATCGGCTACAAGCTGATCGAAAGCATCCGCCTGCTGGCCAATGTCTCCCGTGTGCTCGCCGACAAGGCCATCGCCGGCTTCACCATCAACGAAGCGCGGCTCAAGGATGCATTGGATCGCAATCCCATCCTGGTCACGGCGCTGAATCCCGTGATCGGCTACGAAAAGGGCGCGGCCATCGCGAAGAAGGCCTACGCAGAAGGCAAGCCCATCCTGGAAGTCGCGGCGAAGAACACTGACCTTCCCGAGGCGCAGCTCAAGACGCTGCTCGATCCGCTGGAGCTGACGCGCGGCGGAATCAAAGGGGGAACGAGCGGAGGAGGGTGATGGAGGCGGTAACATTGTGTGCCTGCAAACGCTCTGACGGACGAGGCTGATGGAGGCGGTAACACTGTCTGCGCGCAAACGCCCTGACGGACGTGGCTGATGGATGGACGCGCGGCCTTCGATCTGTTGCTGCAGCGACTGGCAGGCACCCAGCCCGATCATCGCGCGCAGTCGGTGCGTCTCGGCGCCACCTTGCTGAACCCGGGCGACGAGCGATTGACCCAACTCATCCCCGCCACCTCACGGCCGGCCGCTGTATTGATCGGCCTGCAGGCAGGCGATGAGCCCGGCATCCTGCTCACGGTTCGCGCCGAACACCTGCGCCAGCATGCCGGGCAGATCTCTTTCCCTGGTGGAACCATTGATCCTGGCGACAGCAATCCCGCAGCGGCCGCGCTGCGTGAGGCGGCCGAGGAAGTAGGCCTGCAATCGCACCAGGCCGAGGTTGTGGGCTACCTGCCTGACCAGGTGGTGCTCACCGGTTTTCGCATCACACCCGTGATCGCACGCGTCGCGCCTGAATTCATTCCGCAACCGGACTACAGGGAGGTGCAGCAGGCCTTCATGCTGCCGCTGGCCGCATTGTTCGATCCGGCCAATCACCGCCCTGCGCGGCGCAGTATCGGAGGCGTGGAATTCGAAGTGCGTGACCTGCAATACGATACGCATCGCATCTGGGGCGCCACCGCGGGCATGCTGTTCGCGTTGTATGAACTGGCACGCGCATGAATGACACGCTGCCTGGAATGCGCCGGCTGCTGGAGGTGATGCGACGACTGCGGGATCCGGAATCCGGCTGCCCCTGGGATCAGCAGCAGGACGGCAAGAGTCTCGCGCGCTACACCCTGGAAGAGGCGCATGAGCTCGTTGATGCACTGGAGTCCGGCAATGCGTCATCCGTGCGCGATGAACTCGGCGATCTGCTGTTCCAGATCGTTTTTCATGCGCAGCTGGGCAGTGAACGGGGCGAATTCGATTTCGATGCCATTGCAGCGGGGATTGCTGAAAAGCTCACCCGCCGGCATCCGCATGTTTTCGGTTCGGCCGATGCCGGTGGCGTGGAAAGCTGGGAACAGATCAAGGCCGATGAGCGTGCGGCGCGCGGCGCGGCGGGCGTACTCGATGAAGTGCCGAAGGCTTTGCCGGCGCTGATGCGCTCCACCAAGCTGGGCAAGCGCGCGGCCACGGTGGGTTTCGATTGGACAGATGCGGCCGGTGCGCGCGCCAAGGTGCTGGAAGAACTGGCCGAGGTCGATGCTGCGCAGGACGAAGGACCGCAGCGCGTAGCCGATGAGGTAGGTGATCTGCTGCTGGCCGTCACCAGCCTCGCACGGCATCTCAAGGTGGATGCCGAGACCGCTTTGCGTCGCGCCAATCAGCGCTTCGAGGCGCGTTTCAGGCTGATGGAACAGCTGGCGGTAGAGCGTGGCCTGGCGCTCGCCCAGCTCAGCCCCGGACAGTGGGATGAGCTGTGGGAAGAGGGCAAAAAGCACGTTCAGTCCTGATTCATCGACCCCGGCGCAGCATCTCCTCCAAGGTCCAAACCTTATGGACCGGTGATGGAGGTCTTATGAACAGCAGGATTCTGGCAAGTGGTGCGGTACTGGCGCTGGCGGCGGTTTCTCAGGTCGCCCTGGCCGATCACGACCGCTATGGCCGTGGACGCGACTGGGACCAGGACCGTGACTATGCGCGCGTCGTGGCCGTCGAGCCGATGGTCGAGCGCGTGCGCTACACCGAGCCGGTGCAGGACTGCTGGGTCGAAGGCCGCGAGCGTGCGCCGGTCAATCGCACCGGTGCGAGCATCGTCGGCGGCGCCTTCGGTGCGCTGATCGGCAACAGCATCGGACGTGGTGACGGCCGGCGTGCAGCCACCATCGGCGGCGCCATGGTCGGCGCGGTGCTGGGTAGTGAAGCGGCCCGCAATGACCGTCGCTATGGTCCGCGTTATGACGAGGTGCAGCGCTGCCAGACCCGCTATGAGGAACGTTTCGACGAGCGGGTGGCGGGCTATCGCGTGACGTATATGTACAACGGCCGCCAGGGTGTAACCCGGTTGCCGTATCAGCCAGGGCGCTATATCCGCGTCTCGGTCGATGTTCACCCCCTGGGCTGATCACGTACGATAAGGCCATGCGTCAGGGTGCTTATTCACCAGCGATGAGGGGCCGGGCCGGCTTGCGGCGCCCGGCTCTCTTGCTTTGTGTGCTGGCAGCCCTGATGGCTTCGCCCGCGTGGGCGAAGAAGCACAAGAAGGAACCGGATGTCCGTGGCGGCGAACAGCAGCGCGAGGTCGCCGGGCGTTGTCCCGGTTTTTCCCTGGACCAGGTCATCTCGCGGATTGAACGCAAGAACAAGGCTCGCGTCGTGCGCACCGATGTAGTCAGCGAAGGCAGCCAGTGCGTCTACGTGCTGAGACTACTGTCCGACGAGGGGCGGGTGTGGACGGTACGCGTGGATTCCCGCTCGGGCGAGCAGTAGGCATGCGCGCACTCATCATCGAAGACGAGCAGTCGCTGCGCGACATGCTGCAGCGTGAACTGACCCAGGCCGGTTTCACGGTAGACGTGGCGGCCGATGGCGAGGAGGGATTGTTCGCCGGGCTCGAATACCCCATCGATGTGGCGCTGGTCGATCTGGGCCTGCCGAAGCTTTCCGGCCTGGAAGTCATCCGGCGCCTGCGCGCCAAGGATCGCCGCTTCCCCATACTCATTCTCACGGCGCGGGATCGCTGGCAGGACAAGGTCGAAGGCCTCGATGCCGGTGCGGATGACTACGTTGCCAAACCCTTTCATTTCGAGGAAGTGCTGGCGCGGCTGCAGGCACTGCTACGCCGTAGCGGAGGCTGGGCTTCCTCCAGTCTGTCCTGCGGCCCCATCGTGCTCGACACGCGCGCGCAGACCGTCAGTGTCGAAGGCAAGCTGATCGAACTGACCACCTTCGAATACCGCATCCTCGAACACCTGATGCTGAAAGCCGGTGAAGTGATCTCGAAGACCGACCTAACCGAGCAGCTCTACGAGCAGGATTTCGAACGCGACAGCAATGTGATCGAGGTGTTCATCGGCCGCCTGCGCCGCAAGCTCGATCCCGACGATCGCATCAAACCCATCGAAACGCTGCGCGGCCGCGGCTACCGCTTCGTGTTGTCACGCAACGCCGGCTGACGGCGTTTTCCACATGGGGTCGGTCAGTCGGCGCCTGCTGATTTCCGTGACGGTGCTGCTGCTGCTGTTCTTCGGCGTGATGGCCGCCGTGCTCGACGCCCGCTTCCGCGATGTGGCGCAGAATTCCCTGCACGAGCTGCTCGACGCACAGATGGTGGCGCTGATCGCATCGGCCGACCAGGACGCCAAGGGCCAGGTCGTGCCGCGACTGTCGGAGGACGCCGAATCCCGTCTCACCACGCCGGGTTCGGGTTTGTACGCGGCGGTGAGTGAGGGCGGTGGCGATCCCTACTGGCGTTCACCGTCGGCGGCCGGCAGTCTGGAGCAGTTCGGGCCACCGCAGGAGCCAGGTGCCCGCGACTTCCGCTATCTCATGGATTCACGCGGCGCGCAGTTGGCCGTGGTCAGTCGTGGCGTGCAATGGGAGGATGCGGGCGATCTGACCTTCAGTGTTGCCACCGACCTCGCCCCTTACGATGCGCAGGTAACCGACTTCCGGCGCGGGCTGGTCAAGGGATTCGCCGCGCTGGCCGTCTCGCTGCTGCTGGCGCTGGCGCTGCTGCTGCGCTGGGCTCTGGCGCCGCTGCGTCGCCTGGCCGTACAGATCCGCGCCGTGGAGCGCGGCGAGCGCGAAAGCCTGGATGATCGCTGGCCGGTCGAACTGGGAGGTGTGGTGGCTAACCTCAACACGCTGCTGACTTCCGAGCGCACGCGTATCTCGCGCTACCGCGACACGCTGGGCAATCTGGCGCACAGCCTCAAGACACCGCTGGCAGTCCTGCGTGCCAGCTTTGGCGGGAGCACGCCGGGATCCGAGCAGGTCAATGCCCAGGTCAATCGCATGACCGCGATTGTCGAGCACCAGCTGCGCCGGGCGGCCACCAGTGGTGGCGCCAGCGTGGGCCGGCATTCAGTGGAAGTGCTGCCCATCGCCACCGATCTGCGCGCCGCCATGCTCAAGGCGCACGGCAAGAAGGATTTCTCGCTGGAACTGGCCGTGCCGCCAGACGTGCTGTTCGTCGGCGACCGCGACGATCTGCTGGAAGCGCTGGGCAACCTGATGGACAACGCCGCCAAGTGGTGCCGCTCGCAGGTGCGTGTCGCGGCGCAGCTGCAGGCGGGCGTCGGTGCCGGTCAGAAGCTGTGGGTCGTGGTCGAGGATGACGGCCCGGGAGTGCCTGCCGCCGACCGCGAGAGGGTGCAGGAACGCGGCATCCGCGCCGACGAGGCCACACCCGGCCACGGGCTGGGCCTGGCCATGGTGCGCGACATGGCCGAGATGTACGGCGGGCAGCTGAATATCGGTGAATCCCGCTTCGGCGGCGCCCGGGTCGAGCTTCGGCTGCCGGGGCGCTTGAGATAGGGCCTCTTGAGGTAGCATGCAGCGATGAGATCGCCCGACAACATGACCTGGAACCCCACCAGCTGGCAGACCCGCAAGGCGCAGCAGCAGCCGAATTATCCGGACGCGGCGGCACTGGAGCGCGCGGTGGCGCAGCTGTCACGTCTGCCGCCCATCGTGGTGTCCTGGGAGATCGAGGCGCTGCGCGAACGTCTGGCAGCAGCGCAGCGCGGTGAGGCCTTCCTGCTGCAGGGCGGCGATTGCGCCGAGAGCTTTGCCGAGTGCGAATCCGACCGCATCGCCAAGCAGTTGAAGGTGATCCTGCAGGTCAGCCTGGTGCTGCTGCATGGTCTGAAGCGTCCCATCATCCGCGTCGGCCGCATGGCTGGCCAATACGCCAAGCCGCGTTCGGCCGACACCGAGACCAAGGATGGCGTGACGCTGCCCAGCTACCGCGGCGACATCATCAATGGCCCGGAATTCACTGCCGCGGCGCGCACGCCCAATCCCGATCTGCTGCTGCGTGGCTATGAACGTGCCGCGCTGACTCTGAATTTTGTGCGCGCGCTGATCGATGGTGGTTTTGCCGATCTGCATCATCCGGAATACTGGGATGTGGGCTTTCTGCGCCATTCGCCGGCGCGCGAGGCTTATGAGCGCATTGTGCGCACGATTGCCGATTCGCTGGATTTCTTCGAATCGCTGACCGGCGGCCAGGTGCATGAGACCGGCCGGGTCGATTTCTACGCCAGTCATGAAGGCCTGCATCTGCACTACGAACAGGCGCAGACCCGGTTCATTCCGCGCGCGCAGAGCTGGTACAACCTGTCGACACACATGCCGTGGATCGGCATGCGTACGGCGCAGCTGGATGGCGCGCACGTGGAATATTTCCGCGGCATCTCCAATCCGGTTGGCGTCAAAGTGGGCGCATCGATGGACAGTGGCTGGCTGCAGGGGTTGGTCACGACACTCAACCCCAACAATCAGCCCGGCCGGCTCACGCTCATCCATCGCTTCGGCGCAAAGGATATCGAGAAGTCACTGCCGCGCCTCATCCAGGCGGTGCGCGAAACCGGCCAGACGGTGCTGTGGGTGTGCGATCCCATGCACGGCAACACCGAGAGCACCGTGGGCGGCTACAAGACGCGACGGCTCGAGAACATCATGCGCGAGCTTGAGCTCGCCTTCGACGTGCATGAAGCCAATGGTTCGCGACTGGGTGGTGTGCATCTGGAGATGACCGGTGAAGACGTCACCGAATGCACGGGCGGCGCACGCGGCCTTTCCGATGCGGATCTTGCCCGTGCCTACAAGACGCAGGTCGACCCGCGGCTGAACTACGAACAGGCGCTGGAGCTGGCGCTGATGATCGCCGGGCGCAGCAAGAAGGTGTGAGCTTCGACGGGCGGCAGTTCGCGGGCACGCTGCCGCGCCGCCCCGGCGTCTATCGCATGTACGGCACGCCGGAGGCGGACCCTTCGGGATTGCTGTATGTGGGCAAGGCGGCGACGCTGCGCGATCGCGTCGGCAGCTACTTCCAGCAGTCGCGGCTGGCGCCCAAGGTCGAGGCGCTGGTCAAGCTGATCCGCCATGTCGAAGTCACGGTCACCGAGTCCGAGACCGAGGCGCTGCTGCTCGAATACAACCTGATCAAGGAGCACCGGCCGCGCTTCAATATCGTGCTGCGCGACGACAAGAGCTTCCCTTATATCCAGCTGCACGCGCATCGCTTTCCGCGGCTGGCGGTGTATCGCGGCCCGCGCACGGGGGCGGGTCGATACTTCGGTCCCTATCCGGATGTAGGTGCGGTGCGCAGTTCGCTGCAGCAGCTGCAGAAGCTGTTCCGCCTGCGCAATTGTCGCGACAGTTTCTTCGCGCACCGCACGCGGCCCTGCCTGCAATACCAGATCGGCCGCTGCTCGGCGCCCTGCGTGGGCCTGATCGACGAAGCGGCTTACGCGC
The DNA here is from genome assembly GCA_035571575.1 of Steroidobacteraceae bacterium. Taxonomy (GTDB): domain Bacteria; phylum Pseudomonadota; class Gammaproteobacteria; order Steroidobacterales; family Steroidobacteraceae; genus ZC4RG30. The sequence goes on from DATNCK010000279.1 coordinate 7,632, forward strand.
ATGATGTGGACGCGGCCGTGATGGTGCTCGAAGGGCGCGACAGCGAGGCCACGCGCAATCTGGAGCAGCAGATGCAGCAGGCGGCGCAGCAGATGCACTTCGAACGCGCCGCGCAGCTGCGCGACCAGCTGGTGGATCTGCGCAAGCTGTGGGCCGAGCAGTCCATCGATGCCGGCTCGGAGCGCGATGTGGATGCCTTCGCCATTCGCGGTGAGCCTGGTGACTACGCCATCAGTGCGCTGCTGGTGCGCGGCGGCCGCAGCCTGGGCACGACCAGTTACTTCCCGCGCTCGCCCGGACAGCCGGAAGAAGTGCTGGCTTCGTTCCTGCTGCAGCACTATGCGCGCGAGGAGGCACCGCCCGAGATCCGCGTGAATCTGGCGCTGCCCGATCAGGACGCCATTGCAGAGGCGTTGTCGCAGCAGCTTGGTCGGCAGGTGCGTCTGTCGCGGCCGGCGCGCGGCATGGCGGCGCGCTGGGTCGAATCCGCGCTGCAGAATGCCGAGCAGGCGCTGCGCATGCGCCGTGCACGCAGTGCTGATGCCGCGGCATTGCTCGAGGCGCTGCGCGAGCAGCTCGACCTGCCGCGCACTCCCACGCGCATCGAGTGCTTCGACATCAGTCACACGGGCGGCGAGGGCACAGTGGCCTCCTGCGTGGTGTTCACCGTCGATGGCATCGCGCGCAAGGAATATCGCCGCTTCAACATCGAAACCGTCAGTGGCGGTGATGACTACGGTGCATTGCGCGAAGCGGTCAGCCGACGTTTCACCCGAGTCCGATCCGGAGAATCGCCGCAGCCTGACCTGCTGCTCATCGATGGCGGTGTGGGGCAGGTCGGCGCCGTGCTGCCGGCGTTGCTGGAACTGGGTTTCCAGGACCTGCTGGTGATTGGCGTGTCCAAGGGACCCGACCGTCGCGCCGGCCAGGAGAGGCTGTATCGCGCCGACACCGGCCGCACCTTCACGCTGGCGCCCGATTCACCCGCGCTGCATGTGATCCAGCGCGTGCGCGATGAGGCGCACCGTTTCGCCATCCAGGGCCACCGGCGCAAGCGCGCGCGGCGCCATCAGGAGTCCGTACTCGAAACGGTGCCGGGCCTCGGGCCCGGCAAGCGCCGGGCGCTGCTGCAGCACTTCGGCGGACTGCAGGGTGTGCTGCGCGCCGGGATCACCGACCTGGCGCAGGTGAAAGGAATCGGCGCGCCGCTGGCGCGCGTCATTTATGATCATCTGCATCCGGGCGCATGACCTTGCCGGACCCGAATCGATCTGACTCCCGCATGGCCTGGAACCTGCCGAATACACTGACCTGGTTGCGCATACTGGCGGTGCCGCTGGTGGTGTTGCTGTTCTATGCGCCGTATCACTGGGCCGATCCTGCGGCCGGGCTGCTGTTCGCGGCGGCAGCGATCACCGACTCGCTCGACGGCTATCTGGCCCGGCGCATGGGCCTGACCAGCCGCCTGGGAGCCTTCCTCGATCCGGTGGCCGACAAGCTCATCGTCGCTGTGGCTTTGGTGCTGCTGGTCAGCAAGGCGCCGCCCCTGAACAGCGATCCGCGCGTGGTGACGGTGCTGACGGCCTGCGTCATCATCGGCCGCGAAATCGCCATTTCGGCCCTGCGCGAGTGGATGGCCGAGCTCGGCCAGCGCACCCGCGTGGCGGTGTCACAGCTGGGCAAGTACAAGACCATCGTGCAGATGGTGGGCCTGTCGATGATGCTGTATCGCTGGGACATCTACGGCCTGCCCATCTACCGGATCGGGCTGATTTTGACGGTGGTGGCGGCGGTACTGACGCTGTGGTCCATGATCAGCTACCTGAAGGCTGCCTGGCCGGTGCTGACGGCCCCCGAATGAGGGCCTCCGGGGCAATCTGGTTGCTTGACTTGTCAGGGGCGCAACCTACAATCTGCGCCCTCTTTGACGCGGGAATAGCTCAGTTGGTAGAGCGCAACCTTGCCAAGGTTGAGGTCGCGAGTTCGAGCCTCGTTTCCCGCTCCAAATTTCCGGCTTAGGCTAGGTGGCAGAGTGGTCATGCAGCGGCCTGCAAAGCCGTGTACGCCGGTTCGATTCCGACCCTAGCCTCCAGCGCGCACCGTAGCCACGGCGGTGCCTGCCGCCCGGTGCTCCATCCACTTGCGGATCCGCCTGGCATCGGCCACGCGCGTGTACTTGCCGAAGGAATTCAGCAGCACGATGACCACGTCGCGGCCCAGGATGCGGGCCTGCAGCGCGAGACACTTGCCGGCCTCGTTCAGGTAGCCGGTCTTCTGGACCGCAACTTCCCAGCCTGAATCGCGCACCAGCGAATCAGTGTTCATGAATTCCAGCTCGTGCCTGCCGACAGCCACGCTGTGGCGGTCGGTGGTGGAGTAGCGCCGGATGGTTTCGTTCTGCCCCGCGGCCATGACGAGCCTGGCAACGTCATGGGCACTGGAAACGTTATCGCCGGAGAGGCCTGCGGCGTCGACGAAGTGCGAGCGGGTCATGCCAAGTTGCGTCGCTTTGGTGTTCATCGCGCGTACCAGCGCCGTTTCGCCACCGGGGTAGCTGCGACCCAGCAGATGTGCCGCACGATTCTCGGAAGACATGAGCGCCAGGCGCATCAGGTCGCCGCGCGACAGCACGGCGCCGATGGGGATGCGAGACACGGAACCGCGACCCTTGAAGCGATCTTCCGCAGTGACCTTGATGGGTTCATCCAGCGGCAGGCCGGCATCCAGTACCACCAGCGCCGTCATCAGTTTGGTGATCGATGCGATGGGAACCGGCACATCGGCTTCGCGTGCGTACAGCACACTGCCATCGGCTCGATCGAGCACCAGTGCCGAACGCGAGCGCACGTCAGGTTGGTCGGCATGGGCCCGGTGCACAGGGAAAAGCAGCAGCAGGCAGAGGATCGGTATCAGTCGCATGGACGCTGATTGTAGTGCAAGGTGATCTGCGTAAATCCCTGAAGCTGCATTGAATAGATGAAAATCGGTTAAGGTTCACATTCGGGCGAAAGCAGCGCTCCGGCGCGGATGTGGCGGAACTGGTAGACGCAGCAGACTTAAAATCTGCTTCCCGTAAGGGAGTGTGGGTTCGATTCCCGCCGTCCGCACCATGAACACTTGAAGGGACGTCGTGCTCGAAGTTGGCAACCTGCATCTGTGGCGCGGCGACAGGCATCTGCTGCGCGGGTTGAGTTTCTCGCTGCCATCCGGGCAGGCACTGCAACTGCTGTGGCCCAATGGCACGGGCAAGACCACTCTGCTGCGCTGTCTCGCCGGCTTCCTTCATGCGGAAGAAGGCGAGATCCGCTGGCTCGGTCGGTCGGTTCGGGAAGATCGCGACGCCTTCCACTGGGAGCTGGCTTATCTCGGCCATGAGGCTGCGCTCAAGGCCGATCTCACCGCCCTGGAAAATCTGCGCTTCAGCTGCGCACTACGGCAACGAATTCCGGACGCGGCGTTGCAGACGGCACTGAAGCAGGTTGGCCTCGACCGCATCGATCCGCGACAGCCGGCGCGCTCGCTCTCGGCTGGCCAGCAGCGCCGCGTGGCACTGGCGCGGCTGTCGCTGTGGGGCGCAAGGCTGTGGCTGCTCGATGAACCTGCATCGAACCTGGACGCCGCCGGCAAGCAGGTGCTGGAGCAATTGCTTAAGTCACATCTGGAGAGCGGTGGTTCCGCCATTCTGGCGACACACCACGCCCTGGCGCTTCCCGAGGCACACTGCCGCCACTGGCATTCAGCGCAGGAGGCCTTCTGAATTCGCGCAATTCCATGGCTGGCGCCGCGGTGGTGGTCCTGCAGCGCGATCTGTTGCTGGCCGCTCGCCGGCCGGGCGAGTGGCTGCAGCCGCTGGCGTTTTTCGTGATCGTGACGGTGCTGTTTCCGCTGGCGGTAGAGCCGGAGCTGTCGCGGCTGCGTCAGCTCGCCCCGGGAGCACTATGGGTGGCGCTGCTGTTGGCGTCGTTGTTGGCGCTGGATTTCCTGTTCCGCGAAGACCGTCGCGACGGAACTTTGGAGCAGTATGTGGTGTCTGGACAGTCATTCACGGCGCTGCTGATGGCCAAGACCGCGGCGCACTGGCTGCTGACGGGGCTGCCGCTGGCGCTGGTGGGTCCGTTGACGGCCATCAGCCTCGGCGCACCTGTGCAGGCCGTGCCGGTGGTGTTGCTGGCCTTGCTGCTGGGCAGTGTGTCCCTGAGCCTGATCGGATCGATTGGCGCGGGTCTGACACTGGGTGTGCGCAGCGGTGGAGCGCTGTTGTCGTTGCTGGTATTGCCACTGGTGATGCCGGTACTGGTATTCGGCGCGCGCGCCACGACTTTGGCGATCGCCGGTGATGATGCCTCTGGCGCCTTGTACCTGCTGGCGGCGAGCGGAGTACTGTCGCTGACGCTGGCCCCGCTGGCAGCTGCGGCGGCCGTGCGTATCAGCCTGGAGTAAACTTCCCCACATGAACTGGGTCTGGTTTCATCGCTTCGGCTCGCCGCCGTATTTCTACCGCATGGCCGGGCGTTGGGCGCCGTGGTTCCTGGCGCTGGCGGCGCTGCTGCTGCCTGTCGGGCTGTATGGCGGGCTTGCTGTCGCGCCCACGGACTACTACCAGAGCGATGTCTTCCGCATCATCTACGTGCACGTGCCCACGGCCTATCTTTCGGTGATGACCTACACCTGGATGGCGTTGGCTGCGGCCGTTGCGCTGATCTGGCGCATCAAGGTGTGTCATGCCATCGCGGCTGCCTGCGCACCCGCCGGCGCCATGTTCACGGCAGTGGCGCTGGCCACGGGCATGATCTGGGGGCAGCCCACCTGGGGCACGTACTGGGCCTGGGATCCGCGCATCATCTCCGAGCTGTTCGTGCTGTTCTTCTTCCTCGGTTACATCGCGTTGCGCGGCGCCATCGAAGATCGTGACCGTGCAGATCGCTCCAGCGCGGTGCTGGCGGTGGTGGGTGTAGTGAACGTGCCCATCGTGCATTACTCGGTGGACTGGTGGAACTCGTTGCACCAGGGACCCACCCTGATGCGTGCCGACGGGCCCGCCATGCCCATGTCGATGGCGTGGCCACTGCTGGTGATGCTGGCCTCGTACACGTTCTTTTTCGTGGCCATCATGCTGATGCGTGCGCGTGCCGAAGTGCTGCGCCGTGAACGTGGCGGTGCCTGGCTGCGTGAAGAGCTGGCCAGGCTGGGAGCCGCGACATGAGGGAGTTTCTCGACATGAACGGCTATGGGACCTATGTGTGGTCGGCCTATGGCATTGCGATCGGCGGCCTGGTGCTCAGCGTTTATCTGGCGCGTCGTCAGCTCCGGCTGGCGCGCGATGAGGCACGCCGCCGTCTGGCCATGCAGGAGGTTTCATGACACCCGCGCAGAAGCGACGCCTGTACATGGTTCTCGGGATCCTGGTTGGCGTGGGCGTCGCCACCGCCTTCGCGCTGCAGTCCTTCAAGAGCAGCATCGGCTTGCGGACTCCCACGGAAGTACTGTCCACCACCGCGAAGGAAGGCAAGCGCTTCCAGCTCGGCGGCATGGTGACGAAGGGCAGCGTGCAGCGCACGCCGGGCACGCTGGAAATCCGTTTCCGGGTCACCGATTTCCAGCATGAGATTCCCGTGATCTACAACGGCGTGCTGCCCGACCTGTTCAAGGATGGCAAGGGTGTGCAGGCCAATGGCAGGCTCGACGCGCACGGCGTGTTCGTCGCCGATGAAATAATCGCCAAACACGACGAGAACTACATGCCGCCCGCCATGGGCAAGGCGCTCAAGAGGGGCGAGTCACGGCTGGAAGAGTCGTCCCCGCAGTCCAGCCCATCCAGTGCGGTGAACCCATGATTCCTGAAATCGGCCAGTTCGCGATGATCCTCGCGCTGCTGCTGGCGGCGGCGCAGGCCTTCTTCGGCATCGCCGGTCCGTGGCGCGGACAGCAGCGGTGGATACAGACGGTGTATCCGGCCGTGGCCGGGCAGTTCGTGATGCTGGCGCTGGCCTTCGGTTGCCTGGTCTGGTCGCTGGTGCACAACGATTTCACTGTGAAGCTCGTGGCGGGTCACTCGAATTCGGCGCTGCCCGTTTACTTCCGCGTAGCCGCGGCCTGGGGCAACCACGAAGGCAGCTTGTTGTTCTGGGTGTTCGTGTTGTCGGTATGGACGCTGGCGGTTGCGGCCTTTTCCACATCGCTGCCGCGGCCCTTCGTGGCGCGTGTGCTCGGCGTGCTGGGCATCATCAGTGTGGGTTTCCTGCTGTTTTCGCTGGCTACCTCGAATCCCTTCGAGCGGTTGCCGGCAGGGGCAATATTCGACGGCAACGATCTGAACCCGGTGCTGCAGGACATCGGGCTCACCATTCACCCGCCCATGCTGTACGTGGGTTACGTGGGCTTCTCCGTGGCCTTCGCCTTTGCCTGCGCGGCCATGCTCGAGGGCAAGCTCGACCAGACCTGGGCGCGCTGGACGCGACCCTGGACTACCGTGGCGTGGATGTTCCTCACCGTGGGCATCGCGCTGGGCAGCTGGTGGGCCTATTACGAACTGGGCTGGGGCGGCTACTGGGCCTGGGATCCGGTGGAAAATTCCATCCTGATGCCATGGCTGCTGGGCACAGCGCTCATCCATTCACTGGCGGTCACCGACAAGCGCGGCCTGTTCAAGAGCTGGACGCTGCTGCTGGCCATCATGGCGTTCTCCTTCTGCTTGCTGGCCACCTTCATGGTGCGCTCGGGTGTGCTTGTATCGGTGCACAGTTTTGCGGCTGATCCGAAGCGCGGCATTTTCATTCTTACTTTCCTTGCGCTGACCATCGGCGGCGCGCTGTCGCTGTATGTGTGGCGCGCGCCGCTGCTGCGTTCCGAGGCGGGTTTCGATCTGGTATCGCGCGAGAGCTTTCTGCTGTTCAACAACATCCTGCTGGTGGTGGCCACCGTGGTGGTGTTCGGCGGCACCATGGCGCCCTTCATCGCGGATCTCACCCGCAACGTGACCATTTCCGTGGGGCCGCCCTGGTTCAACATCTGGTTCTTCCTGCCGTTTCTGCCGCTGCTGGCGCTGGTTTCCATCGGCACTTTCGCGCGCTGGAAGCGCGGGCAGCTCGGCGAGTCACGCCGACGCATCCTGGTTTCCGCCGTGGCGGCGATTGTGCTCGGTCTGGCCGTGATGCTCGGACTGTATGGCGATCGCTCGGTGATCGGACCCGTAGGCGTGGTGCTGGGTTTGTGGATAGTGATCTCGGCGCTGGTTGATCCCGTCGACCGCTGGCGACGGGGCTTGTCCGTGTCGCCGGCGATTCTGGGCATGACGCTGGCGCACATCGGATTGGGCATCGTCACGATCGGTCTGACGACGATGGAATCGCGGCGTGCGGAGCGTGACGTGGCCTTGTCGCCGGGCCAACAAGTGGAGGTCGGCCGGTACACCTTCCGTTTCCTGGATACGCAGCAGGTCGAGGGCCCCAACTACCAGGCCACGCGCGCGCGCATCGAGCTGTTCCACGATGGCAAGCCGGAATCCATTCTGCTGCCCGAGCGCCGCAACTACTGGGTGCAGCAGCAGTCCCTGGCCGAGGCTGCCGTGGGCGTGGGCTGGCGCCGCGATGTGCTGGTCACGCTGGGTGAGGAAGTGGGCAAGGGCGCCTGGAGCCTGCGGGTGCAAGTGCGCCCGCTGATGCGTCTGCTGTGGCTGGGCGCCGTGCTGATGGCCTGCGGCGGCTTTCTCGCCACGCTGGATCGCCGCTATCGCAGGCAGCGTTCCGCCGCAGAAGCCGCAGCACAGGCGGCCGCTGCGACGTCACTCGCGGGTGGCAACGCCACATGAATCGTTTCGCCATTCCGCTGGGCATCTTTGCGGTGCTGGTCGTGGTATTTGCGATCGCCCTGAAGCGCGCGCCCGAGAAGCAGTTCGTGCAGTCGGCGCTGATCGGCAAGCCGGCGCCGGATTTCGTGCTGCCGGATCTGCTCACTGCGGGCGCCAGTGTGGACAGCAAGCGTTTCAAGGGACGCTGGATGCTGCTCAATGTCTGGGGCACCTGGTGTTTCGAATGTCGCGCCGAGCATGAGCAGCTGCTGGCCATCCAGCGCGAGGGCAAGGTGAGCGTGGTGGGCCTGAACTACAAGGACGAAGATGATGCCGCGCGCAAATGGCTGCAGGAACTGGGTAATCCCTTCGACGCTGTCGCCGTGGACAAAGAGGGGCGCGCAGCCATCGACTATGGCGTGTACGGCGCACCCGAAACCTTCCTGGTGAATCCGCAGGGCGTCATCGTTTACAAGGTGGTGAGCGTGATCACGCCGGAGCTGTGGCAGAAGACGCTGCTGCCGATGGTCGAAGGCAAGGCGCTATGAGACAGGCTGGTTTTATCGCGGTGCTGGCGCTGCTGGCGTTGCCGGTGTGGGCCATCGACAAGAAGCCGCCACTGCCTGACCCCGTGCAGCAGCAGCGCTACGAGGCGCTGGTGCATGAACTGCGCTGCCTGAAATGCCAGGGCGAAACCGTCGCCGACACGCAGGCCATGTTCGGTGAAGACATCCGCCGGCAGGTGCGCGAGATGGTGCAGGCCGGCAAGAGCGATGCCGATGTGCGCCAGTATCTGGTGGATCGTTACGGCGAGATCATCCTGTTGCGGCCGCGCTGGTCGGCTGGCAATGCCTGGCTGTGGGTGGCGCCGATTATTTTTCTGCTCGGTGGCGCGTGGGTCGCCTGGCGCATCCTGCGTCAGCGTCGTGATCTGCTGGCTACCGATACTTCCGAGGTTCCCGAAGAGGCGCCGCGTTCGTGAATGCATTTGTGCTCGTGGCCGCCTTGCTGGCCATTCTCGTCATCCTGCCGCTGCTGATTCCGCTGTTGAAGCGCGGCGGGCAGGGTCCTGGCGCGGCGCTTCTGGCCGTGATCGTCGCCGTCGGCATCGGTGGTGGCGCGGCGTTGCTGTATCCGCTGTGGAGCAACTGGAAGTGGTCGGCGCCAGAACCTGCAGCGGATTCACCCGCCGCCATGATCGGACGCCTGGCGCGGCGCCTCGAGAAGCAACCGGATGACCTCAACGGCTGGCTGCTGCTGGGCAAATCCTATGCCGTGGTCGAGCAGTTTCCGCTGGCTGCGCGTGCGTATCAGCGCGCCGATGTTCTGGCGAAAGGCCAGAACATCGATGCGCTGATGGGCCTGGGTGATGCAATGATCAATGCCGGGCAGAGCGATTTCTCCGGGCGCGCCGGCCAGATGTTCGAGAAAGCCCTGGCGGTGGATCCCAATTCGGTCAAGGCACTGTTCTACAGCGCCATCGCGGCCATGGAGCGCAGCGAACTGCCACTGGCGCGTGCACGCTTCACGCGGCTGATCGAAAGCAATCCGCCGGATGAGGTGAAGCAAGTCATCGTGCAACAGATCCGCAGGATCGATGCCGAGGCATTGCTGGCCTCCAATGGCTCTGGCACCGCCGCGAGCCTGGCCGCTGCGCCAAAGTCTGGCGCGGCTGCGCCAACACCTGCCGCCGCCGCAGCTGCCGTCGCGGTGCCGCTGCGGATTACGTTATCAGCCAGCGTCGCAGCCAAGGCGGCCGCTGGCGCGCCGCTGTTCGTCCTGGCCCGCATTCCCGGTCAGCGCGGTCCACCACTGGCTGCCAAACGGCTGGATGCGAAATTCCCGCAGGACGTGGATCTGCTCAGCACCGATGCCATGATCAGCGGCACAGGCTTCGCCGCCGGACAGGAAATCGAAATCGAAGCGCGTGTAGCCAATGGTGGAAGTGCTGCTGCGCGCACGGGCGATCCCTTCGGCAGCGCGCGCATCAAGGCCGGCGGCAAGCAGCGTACGGCTATCGAAATCAACCAGCTCAAGCCCTGATCAGGCCGGGAGGTTTTCCCGTGATTCGCCGGATCGGCTATGCTCCAGCGGCTAAGCACGCTGGTGCGTGGGGGAAAACATGAGATTCGCAACTTCGTTGAAGATGGGTTCGGCGGTGGCACTGACGTGCCTGATCGCACCACTGTCGGCATCGGCTGCCGGTGCGCCGTCCGTGAAGCCGGGTGAGTGGTCGCTGCATGGCGGCGACTACAGTGAGCAGCGCTACAGCACACTGAAGCAGATCACCGCGGACAACATCAAGGATCTCGGACTGGCCTGGTCCGCCGATCTCACCGAGCGCGGCCAGTACCAATCCACACCCGTGGTGGTCGATGGGCGCCTCTATGTCACCACGCCCTGGAGCAAGGTCTACGCCTTCGACGCCAAGACCGGCGAGAAGCTGTGGAAGTACGACCCGAAAGTGCCGCGTGAACTGGCATCCACCAGCCTGTGCTGCAACAACTCCAATCGCGGCGTCACTTACTCGGATGGCAAGATCTTCCTGGGCACGCTCGATGGGCGACTGATCGCCGTCGATGCGAAGAAGGGCACTCAGGTGTGGGAGACGCACACCACGGATCCGAATGACGCCATGTCGATCACCGGTGCGCCGCGCGTCGGCAATGGCATCGTGTTCATCGGCCAGGCTGGCTCCGAGTTTCATCAGCGCGGCTACATGTCCGCCTATGACGCGAAGACCGGCAAGCAGTTGTGGAAATTCTTCCTGACACCGGGCAATCCCGCCAAGGGACCCGACCATGCCGCGTCGGATCCCATGATGGCGATGGCCGCCAAGACCTGGAAAGGCGAGTGGTGGAAGACCGGCGGCGGCGCCACCCCCTGGGATGGCATCGTTTACGACCCGCAGACCGATCTGGTGATCTTCGGCACCGGAAATGGCGCGCCGTGGCCGGCCGAAGTGCGCTCGCCGGGTGGCGGCGACAACCTGTTCACGTCCTCCATCGTTGCGCTCGAAGCCAAGACCGGCAAGTACAAGTGGCACTACCAGACCGTGCCCATGGACAACTTCGACTTCGACAACACTTCGCCGCTGACCATTGCGGATCTCACCATCGATGGGCAGAAGAAGCACGTCGTCATGCAGATCCCGAAGAACGGCGTGTTCTATGTGATCGAAGCCGGCACCGGCAAGGTGCAGAGCGCGCAGCTGGTGGTGCCGTTCGCGAACTGGCTGACCGGTTTCGACAAGGCCAACAACTGGGCGCCGGTACTCAATCCGGATGCCAACTTCGGCAAGACGGGCAAGGGCTGGTTCGTGGTGCCGTTCCAGACTCACGTCTGGTATCCGCAGTCGTACAACCCGAACACCGGCCTGTTCTATGTCGGTGTGCGCTACGCCACCTACGGCATGGTGTCCGAAGCCGGCGCCAAGATGGGCAACCAGCTGCTGTCGATCAATGTGGCCAAGCGACCGGAGATGGCGGCGCCCAAGCTGGAAGGCACCGGCGGCTGGCTGGTGGCCTGGGATCCGGTCAAGCAGAAGGAAGTCTGGCGCTCGACGGGCGCGGGACTGGGTCAGGCTGGTTCTGGCACGATGACCACTGCGGGCAATCTGGTATTCCAGGGCACCCAGCCGCGCAATCTCACGGCCTTTCGCGCTGACACGGGCGAGAAGGTGTGGAGCGGCGAGGCAGGCGTGAACATCTCCGCCGGTTCGATCACTTATGACGTGGGCGGCACGCAGTATGTGGCAGCCGTTGGCGCAGGGCAGGGCTCCAATCCTGCCCGCCTGGTGGTCTACAAGCTGGGCGGCACGGCTACGTTGCCACCGGTTGCGCCGCCCGCGCCTCCAGTTGCCTTCAATCCACCGGCGAGTTTCGGCAGCGATGCACAGCTCGCGCGGGGCAAGGAGCTCTACACACAGAACTGCACTATCTGTCATGAAGGTGGACGCGGCATGGGCGGCTTTCCCGACCTGCGCACCACACCGATGATGCAGAACGCCGAAGTGTTCAAGGCCATCGTGTATGACGGCGCGCTGACGGACAACGGCATGCTGTCGTTCAAGAAGGCGCTGACGCCCGAGGACGTGGAAGCCATCCGCGCCCACATCGTCACGCTGGCCATCGACCTGAAGGCCAACCCACAGCGCGGCTTCGGTGGTGGTCCGGGCGGTGGCGGACGTGGTGCTGGCGGCGGTCCTGCCGGTGCGGCACCCGCGGCGCCGGCAGCAGAACAGCCGGCGCAGGGACTGCATCAGTAGCGAGCGATCTCGGGGATATCTGGGGGGATTTATGAGACTTGCAGCTTCGTTCATGGGTGCGGCGGCAGTGCTGTCGGGCCTGCTGTCATCGGCGATGGCAGCCGCGCCGGCGGCCAAGCCCGGTGAGTGGACCACTCACGGTGGCGGTGACAGCGAGCAGCGCTACAGTCCGCTGACGCAGATCAATGCCGAGAACGTCAGTCAGCTGGGCCTGGCCTGGTACACGCAGCTGTCCGAAGGCGGCGGTTACCAGAGCACGCCGCTGATCATCGATGGCCGCATGTACGTGACCACGCCCTGGAGCAAGGTCTACGCATTCGACGCGAAGAGCGGCAAGCAGCTGTGGAAGTACGACCCGAGTGTGCCGCGCGAGATGGCCGGTACCTCCCTGTGCTGCAACATCTCCAACCGCGGCGTTGCCTACTGGAAGGGCAAGATCATCTGGGGAACTCTGGATGGTCGTCTGGTAGCCGTGAACGCGCAGACCGGCAAGAAGGTCTGGGAGACGCAGGTCACGGACAAGACCATGGCTTATTCCATCACCGGCGCGCCGCGCATCGGCAATGGCATCGTGTTCATCGGCGAAGGCGGCGGCGAGTTCTACACGCGCGGCTTTCTCGCAGCCCACGATGCCGAGACCGGCAAGGCACTGTGGCGTTTCTGGACCGTGCCGGGCAATCCCGCCAAGGGCCCTGACCATGCAGCTTCGGACGACGTGATGGCCATGGCGGCCAAGACGTGGTCCGGCGAGTGGTGGAAGGCGGGTGGCGGCGGAACGATCTGGGACGGCATTCTCTACGATCCGCAGACCAACACCGTGGTCTTCGGCACTGGCAACGGCATTCCCTGGCCATCGTCGTTGCGTTCACC
>DATNCK010000280.1:0-9239 GCA_035571575.1 Steroidobacteraceae bacterium
CGCGGCGTGATTTACTAAAGGTCAAGTATGTTGCGTGAAAGTAAAAAATCGATTGGACGAGCCAACGAATCCGGCATGGCCCAGCGGGTGGGTCGCAACGTGCGGGGATTGCGCCAGGCACAGGGCCTTACGCTGAGCGAACTGGCCGGCGGTGCGGGCATCAGCCTCGCCATGCTCAGTCGTGTGGAAACCGGGGATGTGTCCCCCAGCCTGGAAACCCTGGCTGCGCTGGCCGAGGCACTGGGCACCAGCGCCTCGGCGCTGCTGAAGGACGAGGCTGCGCAGCAAAGCGATGCACAGCTTGTGAAAAAGGGGGAGGGGCTGGAAGTGGTGCGTCGCGGCACCGGCCGGGGCCACACCTATCATCTGCTGGCTTCAGATCGAGGCCCCAGACGAGCTTTCGAACCCTTCCTGGTGACGTTGACCAGCAAGAGCGAGATCTTCCCGGAGTTCGATCACCCCGGGGTCGAGTTCATCCACATTCTGGAAGGGTCACTGCGCTACCGGCACGGGCCGGAGAGCTATCTGCTGAGGCCCGGCGACTCGCTGACCTTCCGGGGGGACGTACCGCATGGCCCCGACAAGCTGCTGAAGCTGCCGGTGCGCATGCTCTCCATCATCATCTACAGCGGCGCGGAAGCCGCCAGGGACGAACCGGGTTAGAGCGAAACCACCTCGCCGACGGCCTCTGACAGGGCTGCGCTTAGAGCGAAACCATATGGTCGACGGCCTGCTTGATCAGGTCGTCCGACAGGTCAGTTCGGCCACCCTTGGCTGGCATGGCGCCGGCGGTGCCCGTAAAGCCCTTCAGCGCATGCTCGTACAGCGTGGCCTTGCCCTTGGCGATGCGCGGGCCCCAGGCAGCATGGTCCCCGGCTTTCGGTGCGCCGGCGATACCCAGGCCGTGGCAGGCCTTGCAGGCGCCTTCGAACACTTCGGTGCCATTCTTGAAGGTGACCGCCACAGCGGAGGCCGAAGCCGCGGTAACCGGCGCAATCTTCAGGGCGCTATTGTCCTGCCCCGCTACGGCCACCCGGGCCGGTACCGCAGTGCGTAAGCCAACACTCTGCTGCAGCAGGGGATCGTTCTGCATCGGCTCGAGCTGGTCATGTTTGCCCACGTAGCGCGCCAGCGCGAACATGAGGATGGCAAAGGTCACCAGCAGTCCCAGAACGACGCTGAATACGTTAAAGAATTGGCTATCGTGCTTGCTCACGTCAGGATCCAGTCGGATTGGGGTAAAAAATCAGCCCCGAAGTATAGCCGAAGGGCTGTTAGGTGGTTGTTCCAGCACCCGTTTATGGAACGATGCCGCCGCCTTAAGATCCAACAAGTATGGCTCACATGAAAATTCAGCCGGGCCGGCGCATGGCGCCGGGCCCGATTCTGGCCTTCCTGCTGCTGGGTGCGGGCACCGCATTCGGCCAGGCCGCGCCCTCCGCTTCAACGTCCCCAACCACGCATTTCGGATTCTTCGATCAGTACTGCACCGAATGCCACAACGCCACCGACTGGGCCGGCGGCGTGGCCTTCGACACCATGACCGAAGCCGATGTCCCGCATGACACCAAGTTGTGGGAAGCGGCCGTGCGCAAGATGCGCGGGCATCTCATGCCTCCGCCGGGCAACAAGCAGCCCACTCAGGGTGAAGCCGATGCGCTGGTGGGATGGCTCGAAACCAGCCTTGATGCGCGCAAGGAAACTCCGCGCGCCGGTCATGTCACGGCGCAGCGCCTGAACCGCACCGAATACGCCAATGCGGTGCGCTCGCTGCTCGGCATCGAAATCAAGGTCGAGGACCTGCTGCCGCCTGAGATCGAGGCCGACGGCTTCGACAACATTGCGGCGGCGCTCACCGTCTCGCCCTCCTTCCTGGATCAGTACATCAGTGCGGCGCGCTTCATTTCCAATCGCGCGGTGGGCAGCGCCAACCCCAAGCTGGGCAAAACGCTGTATCTGCCCTCGGCCGGCGAAACCGACAACATGCCGCTGGGCAGTCGCGGTGGGTTCCGCTTCAAGCACTTCTTCCCGGCCGATGGGGAATACCGCCTGAGCGTGCTCGATGACCTGACCGGCGGTCTGTACACCAACAATTCGCTGTTCCGTCAGACCGTGGTGATTTTCCTGGACGGCAAGGAGATCTTCCGCGGCAATGTCGGTGGCAAGGAAGATCTGGGAGTCGCGGACAAGGAAGCCGCCGATGGTCGCGCCAAGGTCGCGGCGCGCTTTGCCAACATTCCCTTCAAGGTCACCTCGGGCGCGCATGAGCTCACCGTGACGGCGGTGGACCGTTCGCATGTGCTCTCCGACGAGAACATCGGCGGCGGGCGCCAGGATAATTTCGTGGGCGCGGCGGGTGGCGGCCCACGCTTCACCCAGGGCGTCGAGGTGACGGGTCCGTTTGGATCCACCACCATCGGGCACTCGGTCAGCCGCGACAAGATTTTCATCTGCACGCCGCAGGGCGCGGCCGACGAGAAGTCCTGCGCAGAGAAGATCGCCCGCAACCTGGCCACCAAGGCGTATCGCAGGCCGGCGACCGACACCGACGTCGCCAAGCTGATGGCCTTCTACGATTCCGGCCGCAAGGATCTGGGCAACTTCGACGGCGGCGTGCAGGAAATCACCATGGGCGTGCTGTCGAGCCCCGACTTCCTCTATCGCATCATCCCGCCCACAGGCGACGGCAAGCAGCCGCAGCCGCTCACCGCGCTGGAACTGGCTTCGCGCCTGTCGTTCTTCCTGTGGAGCGATGTGCCCGATGACCAGCTGCTGCAGGTGGCCGTCAGCGGCAAGCTTACCGACCCGGCCGTGTACGAGCAGCAGATCAACCGCATGCTGGCCGACAAGCGTGCCTCGGCGCTGGTTACCGGTTTCGCCATGCGTTGGCTGAATGTCGATGACCTGAAAGCCGTGGATCCCGACACAACGATCTTCCGCCGCTTCAATGAAGGCCTGCGACAGGACTTTTCCACGGAGATCAGGTTGTTCCTCAGCGAAGTGCTGCTCAACGACAAGAGCGTGCTCGATCTCTTGTCGGCGAACTACACGTACCTCAATCAGCGGCTGGCCGAGCACTACGGCGTGACGGGCGTGCTGGGTTCGCAGTTCAGGCCGGTGGTGCTGAGCGATCCGAATCGGCATGGCCTGCTGGGCAAGAGCGCGGTGCTGCTGCGCACTTCCTATGCCGACCGCACTTCGCCAGTGCTGCGCGGCGCCTGGGTGCTGGAGAAGCTGCTGGGCACGCCGCCCACGCCGCCGCCGCCGGGTGTGGAAACCAACCTCAATCCGAAGGAAGGCGCGGCGCCCACCACGCTGCGCGCGCGGCTGGAAGTCCATCGCAACAACAAGACCTGCAACCAGTGCCACGGCGTGATCGATCCCATCGGCCTCGCCATGGAGAACTACGACGTCACGGGTGCCTGGCGCACGCGCGATTCCGGGCAACCCGTGAACGCCGCCACGACACTGCCGAACGGCGTGAAGATCAACGGCGTGAAGGAGCTGAACGATCAGCTGCTGGCCCGTCCCGATCAATTCGTGCAGACGCTGGTGGGCCGGCTGATGATGTACGGCACCGGCCGCGAGGTGGATGCCGATGACATGCCGCAGGTGCGCGGCATCGTGCGCGCCACCGCGAAGAACAATTACCGTTTCTTCGACATCGTGCGCGCGGTTGCCAAGTCCGATGCCTTCCGTTTGCAGGCGCCGCCGCATGAGAAGGCGCCGGATGAGAAGCCCAAGGCCACCGTGGCCTCGACGCTGAAGAATTAGTAAGGGGATTACGGCCATGTTCCTGACGAAAAAACACATCTCGCGGCGCACGACGCTCAAGGGATTGGGCGTATCGATGGCGCTGCCGCTGCTGGATGCCATGATTCCCGCCCACACGGCGCTTTCCGCGACGGCGGCATCTCCCAAGCCGCGTGCGGGGTTCTTCTATATCCCGCACGGCATGATCATGGACAACACGCCGTACGGCAAAGAAGTGGATGCCTGGACGCCCAGTGGCTCCGGCGCCGACTTCACGCTGAACAAGATCATGAAGCCGATGGAGAAGTACAAGTCGCAGCTGACTTCCATCGCGAACCTGGAAAACATGGCCAGCGCGGGCTCGGTGCACACGCTGAATCCCGCTACCTGGCTGTCGGCCGTGCGGCCCGACGGCAGCCAGCCCGGCGCGCACATGTCCACCACGCTGGATCAGGTGATCGCCAGCAAGCTGGGTCAGGATACGTCGCTGCCATCACTGGAACTGGCTGCGGAAACTACCATCCAGAGCGCGGCCTGCGGCGGCGGCTCGGGCGCCTGCTACTACAGCACCACGCTTTCCTTCCGCAACGAGCACACACCGCTGCCGATGGAATTCAATCCGCGCAAGGTGTTCCTGCAGCTGTTCGGTGAAGGCGATACCGAAGCCGAACGCCAGCTGATTTCGCGCCAGACCACCAGCATCCTCGACCTGATCTCCGATCGCACCAAGGCGCTGAAAGGCGAGCTGAGTGTGGCCGACCAGCGCGTGATGGACAGCTATCTGGAAACCGTGCGCGAGATCGAGCGCCGCCTGGAGAAGGCCAAGGCGCGCGATCTGTCGAATGTGAAGCTGCCCGCGGCCCCGGTGGGCGAGCTCGACCGCTTCGACGAGCAGGTGGGCCTGATGTTCGACCTGATCGCGCTGGCCTACCAGGCGAATCTGACGCGTGTGGCCTCGTACATCATGGTGGCCGAAGGCACCAACCGCACCTACAACTTCATCAACGTGCCGGATTCCTTCCATCCGCTGTCGCATCATGCGAACGACCGCGAGCGGCTGCGCAAGCTCACGCTGGTGCAGACCTGGCACATGGAACAGTTCTCGAAGTTCATCGACAAGATGGCCAAGACGCCGGACGGCGATGGCTCGTTGCTCGACCACTCGCTGTTCATGTACGGCTCGAACATGAGCAACAGCGACCGGCACAACAACTATCCGCTGCCCATCATCCTGGTCGGCGGCGCCAATGGTCAGCACAAGGGTGGCAAGCATGTGGTGCCGGCCGAAAAGACACCGGTGGCCAACTTGCATCTCACCGTGCTGAACAAGCTGGGCATACCGCAGGAAAAGTTCGGCGACAGCAGCGGCCTGGTCGCGGGAGTCTGAAGTTTCATGCGGGGAATCATTTCCAACAGACGCGAACTGCTGAAGTCCGGCATGGGTCTCGCGGCTGCTGCTGCGTTGCCCGCGTACGCGCTGGCCAAGAGCGCGCCCAAGAGCACGGCAAAAGTTTCGGCTACGGCACTGGGTGAGCGCGTGCTGCTGGTCAGCGGCGTGGGCGGCAATGTCCTGGTGCTGCGCGGTGATGAAGGCCTGCTGCTGGTGGATTCGGGCGCGCCTGGCGCCACCTCGAAGCTGCAGTCAGAGCTGAAGAACTTCGCGCGCGGCGCGAAGGTGGCCACCGTCATCAACACGCACTGGCACACCGATCAGACCGGCGGCAACGAGGTGTTCGCCAAGGCCGGCGCAAAGATCATTGCGCATGCCAAGACCGCGCAGCGCATGGCGGTGGATCAGTACGTGCCCTGGGAAGATCGCTACCTGAAGGCGCGCGCCAAGGAAGCCGTGCCCACCGAGGTGTTCTACACCGGCAGCAAGCAGCTCACCTTCGGCGCCGAGCACATCGAATACGGTTACCTGCAGCAGCCGCACACCGATGGCGACCTGTACGTGCTGTTCCGCGAGGCCAATGTGCTGGCAGTGGGCGACGCGGTGGCGCCGGTCAGCGATCCGGTGATCGCCTGGTACGAAGGCGGCTGGGTCGGCGGTCGAGTCGATTCACAGGCCAGGCTGATGACCTTCGGCAACGAGCAGACGCGCATCGTCGCCGGCACCGGCGGCGCCATCTCGCGCGCCGAAGTGAAGACCGAGCGCGATGCCATGGAAAAGGTCTTCGACCGCATTTCGGATGCCATGCGCAAGGGCTTCACCACCGAGGACATGCAGAAGGCGAAGCTGCTCGACGGGCTCCCCCGCACCTGGACCGAGCCCGACAAGTTCATCTACGACGCGCACAAGAGCATGTGGGCGCACTACAACAAGCTCTCCCACACCATCGTGTAGGAGCCGCGAGCCCGCCATGCGTAGCAAAAAATATCTGGCGGGTTGGGCGGTGGCGCTGCTGCCTGTGCTGGCGGCCGCGCAGGATCTCTCTGACCTGATCCGCAGCGGCGATGTGCAGGGCGCGATCGCGGCCATCGGCGCCGGTGCCGATGTGAACGCCAGGCAGAGCGACGGCACGACGCCACTGTTGTGGGCCGTGTATGCCGTCGATCGCGATCTGGTGCGCGAGCTGCTGGCGCGCGGTGCGGATCCCAACGTGCGTAATTCGCTGGGCGCCACGGCGCTCACCGAAGCCGTGAACCTGGCCGATGCGGAGCTGGTGCGGCTGCTGCTGAAGGCGAAGGCCGATCCGAATCTGGGCAATGACTACAACCAGACCCCGCTGATGCTGGCCGCCAGCACCGGCTCGCTGCCTATCGTGGAGATGCTGGTCAAGGCCGGCGCGCATGTGAACGACAGCGAGAAGATGCGCGACCAGACGCCGTTGATGTGGGCGATCGGCAACGGCAACGCCGCCGTGGTCGATTTCCTCATCCGGCACAAGGCCGACGTGAATGTGCGCGCCGCCATCAACGACTGGGGCAACCAGATCACTTCTGAACCCCGCGCGCAGTATCGCCCCAGCGGCGGCATGACGCCGCTGCTGTATGCCACACGTTTCGGCTGCCTGGAGTGCGTGCGGCTGCTGTTGAAGGCTGGTGCGGACATCAACCGGCCCACGCCCGATGGCGTGACGCCGCTGATGAATGCCATCGACAACCTGCAGTATGGCGTTGCGAATTTCCTGCTCGACCAGGGCGCCAATCCGCATCTCACCGACTGGTGGGGGCGCAACACCTTGTACGTGGCGCTCGACATGCGTTCGTTCGGACCGCGTTTCGCGGCCGGCGCGGCGAACCAGCCTGCGGATGGTCCGACGCCGCCCGAGCACCAGGAGCCGCTCGATCTGGCGCGACGTCTGATCGACATGGGCGTGAACGTCAACGCGCAGCTGGACATGCACCGTCCGGGGCGGGGCGGCAATCAGGGCCGCTTCACCGACGATCTGCTGACCACCGGCGCCACACCGCTGCTGCGCGCCGCCGTGGCCGCCGATCACGACGCCGTCGAGCTGCTGCTGCAGCATGGCGCCATCGTCGATCTGCCCAATGTGATGGGCGTGACGCCGTTGATGGCCGCCTCCGGTGTCGGCGCTTCACTGCGCGATACGCGCGGCTCCTACGGCAGCGACGCGCAGGACCGCGCGCTGGCCGTGTTGCCGCTGCTGCTGAAAGCCGGCGCCGATGTGAATGCGCGCATCGCCGACACCAGTTCGCACACGGCCATCATCGCGCGTCCCAGTTCGATGACGAATCGACAGGGGCAGACCGCCATCTTCGGCGCCATCAACTGGGGCTGGGCACGCGTGGCGAAATTCCTCATCGACAACGGCGCGCGGCTCGACGTGAAAGACGCCGCTGGCAAGACCGTGATCGACGCGCTCAGCGGCGGCGCGGGCGGCAGGGATATGCGTGCTTCTGATGAATTGAAGCAGCTGATCACCGCGGCCATGGCGAAGAAGCCGACGGGCTCAGCTCCCGTTGATTCCGGTCCATGATGCCGGGCATTCCGCTGATGATTCCCTAGGCCGAAAGGCCACGTCGCAAGCAGACGACGCCTCTGGGGCAATTAATGCCCTGGCATTAACCCATGTTAGTACCTGCCTGCAGGTGATTCTGCTATTCAACTGGCTGGATTCTCGAGCCTCGCCCGTAAAAACCAGCCGGATGGACTACATCCGCATACCAAGAAGAATTCCCTTGCCTGCTGAAGATAAACGACAACGAAGCAACTTCAGATTCAGGTGGATTCACCACAAGTTTCCCTGCGAGATCGTGTTTCGCGCTGCGAGCACCGGTCACTGATGTCGACACCCAGCGTAGTAGCTGTGGTGCTGCCTGAGTGCGGCACCTGCAGACCAGTGCGGAGCCTGGAAGCATGATTCACCGCATGGACCGGCTGGTGCGCAAGCTGGAGCGATTCTGCGTGCTCACGGAGGGGGAGAAGCAGACGCTGAAGGGGTCGATGGTCAGAGACCGCCGCTTCGAACCTGGCGAGGATCTGATCCATGAGCACAAGCCAACCGAAGGCGTGTTCGTGATCCTTGACGGGTTTTCCTGCCGCTACAAACTGCTGCCCGATGGCCGGCGCCAGATCGTGGGATTACTGCTGCCGGGCGACATGTGCGACCTGCGTGTGTTCCTGCTCAAGCGCATGGACCATTCGATCTGCGCGCTGAATGCCGTCGAGGCGGCTGTGATTCCTCCCGAGTCGGCGGTCGCGCTGATCGAGAATCATCCACGCCTCAGCCGCGCGCTGTGGTGGACGACCATCGTCGAGGATTCCATCACCCGCGAATGGGTGGTGAACGTGGGCTATCGCACGGCGCTCGAACGCGTGGCGCATCTGTTCTGTGAGGTGTTCTGGAGGCTCGAGGCCGTGGGGCTGGTGCGCGGCAATCAGTGCACGATGCCGCTCACGCAAATCGAATTGGGCGACACGCTGGCGCTGTCGTCCGTGCACGTCAATCGCACGCTGAAGCAGATGCGTCGCGACAATCTCGTCAAGTTCCAGGGAGGTGAACTTGAACTGCTCGATCGCCAGGCCCTGCAGGCGGCCGCAGGATTCGATCCTTCGTATCTGCATCTGAACGGCGGCAACGTAACGACAAGGATTGACTACGCAAACCTTGTGGCTGCCAACGAAGCCAAGGGTTGAGCAAACCCAGTTGAATGACAGCCGCGGCGATCCGTGCTTAGGTGCTGCCTCGAGCGAGCAGGAGTTCCGACATGGAGTCATCCGAAAAGAGTTGCAGTCCGCCCGCGCCGCGAAATCACGAAGATCTGCTGTCACTGGCCGCGCAGCGCGTGCGGGATGGCACGCTGCCGCGTGATTATGAAGCGAGGCTGTTCGCCGGTCCCGGACGAGGCATGTCCTGCGCGCTGTGCGGTGATGCCATCGGGTTGACCGACATCGAATACGAGGTGGACTCCAACAAGTTCGAGTCACCCGCAAACCCGGCCCGATTTCACCGCGCCTGCTACTTCGCATGGCTGCAGGCCTGCGAATAGATTCGATGGCGCGCCCGACTGGATTCGAACCA
>DATNCK010000281.1:0-11472 GCA_035571575.1 Steroidobacteraceae bacterium
TACGCCCCGGCGGTGGCGCCCGAAATATCCAGCGCGCCCGTTGCCACTTCATAGCTGTCCGGATTCGCATCCTGTGCCGTGGTCGCGCCAGTGCCGGCGAAATTGAAGCGGGACGGCGCTCGACCATCGATGGCGCTGAGAGACAGCGTCAACGCACCGCTGGCCTTGCTGGTCACCGTGCCGAACAACCGCGTGTAGTCGAGGCGCACCAGACCTGCCGTCGCATCCATGGTGGCGTGACCGGCGCTGTCGCGCGCCAGCGTGCCAAAGGCCTGGATGCGCTGGCCCACCGAGATGTCGGCAATGTTGTAGCTGCCTGAGCCCTGCCCCGCGCGCGTAACGCTGGTGCCAGTGCCCACAGTCAGCGTCACCTGGCCGTGCTCGAACTCATCGTCACCGCCCCAGTCCAGACGCGCGCCTCCCACCACCAACGTATTGCCGGTGCGCGACAGCACATTGCCGGACAGGAAATCACGACGCTGATCCTCCACGCTGCTGCCCGCCAGAACGCGCTTCGCCGTGAAGCTGTGATCTGCCGTGCTGACCGAGCCGAAGGCAATGGTCAGCGGCTGATTGGTCAGGGTGTTCAGCTTCGTGAGACCTGCAGCACCCGTGAACGGGGCGCCGTCGATCTCAAAGGTCGTCGTGGATGTGGTGTGCACCACCAGTTGCCCCGACGACTGCGTGCTCACGTGAAAGGGCCGCACGTTGATGGTGTAGCTGCTGCCTGACACATCCACACTGACCAGCTGGCCACGCGCGCGCGTATCACGACTGTCCGGTGGCACGACGCTGGCGACAATGAAGGGGCTGACCGTCACTTTGTGCGCCGTCAGATCCACTGCGTTGGAGGCAGCCAGGTTCAGATCGAAGGACAGATGCGCAATGTGGCCCGGGCTGATGACCAGATGATTGCGGTTGTCGAGCTGCACATTCAGCGCCACCTGGGTGAGCGTCGCGCCGTTGGCATCCACCGGCGTCACGGCGACGCCAGTACCCGTGCCGTCATCAACCAGAATGCTGGCGTGAGTGAAGTCGACGTTGATCGTGGCGGACACATAGTCGCCATTGGGAATCTGCCCGATGCTGAGCACTTCATTCAGATCGACCAGCTGCGTGAAGTCGATGCGCGAGGTCACGGGCAGCACCTGCACCATCGTGCCATTGGCTTTCTTCAGCTGCAGCGAAGTGATGTCAACGGTGTAGTCGAGGAAGTCGCCCGCGGCATCGGTGACGGTGATCATGGCCGTGCCGCAGTCCGAACCGCAGGAGCTGGTGCCGGGTGAAGATCCACCGCCGCCGCCCGCCGTTGCGCTGGTTCCCCCACCACCGCCTCCGCAGGCGGCTGCCAGCAGGACCAGCGCGACCAGCGCGGCCTGCCTCAATCCATTGAAGGCCTGAACCAAGTAACGACGATCGAGATCAAGGCGATTGGCGTGCGACATGGCAGCACTCCCTGTTGTACCTGCAGAGCACAACGCAACTGTGCGCCCGCGGTTGACACGCCAGGGAGTCTCCGGGCGGCGACAACCTGCGTTGCACCGCGCCAGAGAGATTAAGAATTGTCAGCCGACTGTTGCAGGGGCCGGCCAGGCCCCTGCAGGGTCACTTGATGTGCTTCGGAATGTGCGACGGAATCAGGAAGAAGCTCACCGTCGTGATCAGTGCGCAGGCAGCCACGAACCAGAAGAACAGGTTGACCCCTGGCAGTGGCTGCATCGCGAAATAGGCGGAGGCCACCATCGGACTCAGCACCGCGCCGATGCGTGACACCGTCTGCGCCAGACCTACGGCTGAACCGCGAATTTCCGTGGGGTACGAGTGCGCACTGACCGCATACATGAATGCCTGCATGCCATTGATCGACATGCCCACCGCAAACGCCAGCACCTTGACGTTGAAGTCTGCAGGCGCACCTGCGGCCATCGTGAGCACACCGATGAGAAAGGTGCCAGCCACGCCCACGAACGCCAGCGCGGAACCCACATAGCGGGATCCAAACCAGCGGATCAGGAAGGCGCCACCGATCGACCCGAAGAACGCTCCGATGGAAAACAGGCTCAGTGAGGCACCGGCCAAGGCGTCGGCCGCGCCATCGGTGGTCAGCAGCACCTTCAGATAGTTCGTGTACATGTAGAGCACGAAGCTGTTGAACGAGAACGCCACCCAGATGAAGAAGGTGATGCGCGCGTAATCACTGTTCCAGATGGTGGCAAGCCAGTTGGCCGATCGTTTGCCAGCCTCCTGTACGGCGAAATTTTCCGTGCCGTCGAAGCGCTTCTCGCCCACCAGGCGATTCAGTGCGCGCGCCAGCTTCGCATGCAATTGCGGGTGCTGCGCCATGTACTTGGGGGATTCGGGCAGCAGATAACCGAAAAGGATGAACAGCCCCAGCGGCACCAGTCCCCCGATCAGGAACATCTGCTGCCACTCCACGTGCTGGATGGCCCAGCCAGCCAGCGAGCCACCCACGGGCACGGAAGAGATCACCAGCGCCACGATCACGCTGCGCACTCGATACGAGGTCCACTCTGAAATAAGCGTCGTGGCCAGCGGCGTGATGCCTCCCATGCCCAGACCCGTGACGAAGCGCCACAGCGTCATCTGCCACAGCGCCGCTTCCGCGGTTTCTTTCGTGCCGTGGGTTGCGGCGAAGTAGCAAAGCACCGAGCCGATGAACAGGAACACCAGGCAGGTGAAGTACGAGCGCTTGCGGCCGATGCGATCGCCCAACCATCCCAGGCCGACGGACCCCACCGCCATGCCGATCAGGCCCGCCATGTTGATAGGGCCCAGGTCCGCACGGCTGATGCCCCAGTCTCCCACCAGATGGTTGCCGACATGCCCCATCAGGAACAGGTCGTAACCATCCGTCAGCATGATGATGATCATCATGATGGTGATGCCGAACGGCACCCAGAAATACTTCGCGGAATCGATCACCGCCCCGACATCGACCGTCTTCTTGTCCACGCTCATTTCTCTTTTCTATTGTTATCCCAGGCCAGGATGGCCTCCGAGTTGTCCCGTTGGCCACCCAGTTGCGCCAGCGCCTGCTGGTAGCGACCTTCGACCAGAGCCGCCATCGGAGCGTCGAGTCCGACGAATTTCATCAGGTCCGCGGCGATGCCCACATCCTTGGCGAGCAGGCCCAGCGAGAAGCCGGTGGCAAAGCGCTGGTTCACCACATGCTCCTGCAGCACCACTTCAGTGTTGAAGTTGCGCCCCGTGGAAGAGTTGAGGATGGCCAGCATGCGCGTGGGATCGAGGCCGAAGCGCTTGCCCGCGAGCAATGCCTCCACCGCAGCGCTGTAGCCGGCAGCCGCAACGAAATTGTTCAGCGCCTTCATGGCGTGACCAGTACCCAGACCGCCGGTATCGAACAGGCGATTGCCCATGGCCGACAACACGCCCTTGGCGCGGTCGCGCACGGCCGCATCGTCAGCGCCGATCATGATGGCCAGCGTGCTATTGGCGGCGCGTGGCACGCCACCGGACACCGGCGCATCCACCAGCGATATGCCGCGTGGCGCAAGATCCGCACCCAGCGCGCGCGTGCCGGCGGGATCCGCAGAACTCATGTCGATGACGATGCTGCCTGCCGACAGGGAGGCGGCCAGTCCGCCGTTGCCCAGCAATACATCGCGCACCACATGCCCGTTGGGCAGCATGGTGATGACGAATTCCGAATCCGCGAGATCCGCCAGCGCCGCGGCCGCCCTGCCACCGTGCTGCTTCACGAAGCGCTGTATGCGTGCTGGATCGAGATCGTGCACGGCGAGCGTGTGGCCTGCGCGCAGCAGATTGGCAGCCATGGGCTCGCCCATGTTGCCCAGACCGATGAAACCCACCCGCATGATCAGCGCTTCACTTCAGTGGACTGAGCCGCGAGCACTTCATTGGCGGCGGCGAAGGCTTCCACTCCACAGGGGATGCCGGCGTAGATGGAGGTATGCAGCAGCACTTCGCGGATTTCTTCGACTGTCGCGCCATTGGCCAGCGCGCCGCGCACATGCACCTTGAGCTGGTTGGGCTTGGTGAGTGCAGTCAAGGCCGCAAGCGTGATCAGGCTGCGTGTCTTGCGATCGAGCCCCGGACGCACCCAGGCGTCGCCAAAGCAGTAACGGGTGACCAGTTCCTCGAAGGGACGGTTGAAGTCATTGGCCTGGGTCAGGCGCTCGACGCCGGCAGCGCCCCACATCTCGCGTCGTATGGTCACGCCTGCATCGAAGGCCGAGTCTTTCCGGTCCATGCTTCAGTCATTCCCCCGCGCGTCGCGCGCCCATTTATCGGTAGGCGAGCTTGGCCTGAAAATCCCCCGACCGCAATCGGAAAAGCGCGGCCCGCGAGGCGCGCAGTCCTATGGAATGCAGCGCCTCATGGCAGCAGCGTGGGCACCAGGGCCTGGATTTTCGGCGTGGTACCCGGAGCAAAGGTGGCCGCGGGATTTTCGAGTTTGGCGCCCAGAGATCGCAGCAGCGCCACGGTTTCCGGATAGGGATCGGGGGCGAGCGCATTGAACTCTTTCGGAAAGCGCCCCAGGGCATAATCAATCGCCGACAGGCCATTGGTATCGATCACATCAAGCTGTGCGCCATCGGCCACCAGCCGCTTGATCAGCTGGTTCCAGCCGCGCGAGGCCGCCGCATGCAGCGCGGTGCGATCACCCGCCATCCAGATTTTCAGATCCGCATCGGCCAGTCCAAGCGTGGTGCGCGCATTCACGTCCGCGCCCGCCGCACGCAGCATGGCATAACACTCCAGCGCATCCTCCTCACTGCGATAGCGGCCGCGCGTCGGGTCATTGATGTGACCGTCACCGGCCGCGACCATCAGCGGCGTCACACCGATGGAATTGGCGAGATTCGGCAATGCGCCATGCTGCAGCAGCAGTTTCACCACGGGCAGGTCGCCGGCTTTTGCCGCACGCAGCAGCGGCGTCGTGCCCCACACCAGCAAGGGGTCACGATAGCGGTCATTGGGAATGTTGCGGTACTTGGGCCGCAGCTTCAGCTGTGCATTGGGATTGGCGCCGCGCTCCAGCAGCAGCTGCACCAGCTGCGTGCCGGTGCTCGGGTCCATCGAGGGCAGTTCCACGCGTCGCCCCACCGGCAGTGTGTTCATGTCCACCGCCACATACAGCGGCGTCTGGCCGTAGAAATCCCACAGGTTCACATCGGCGCCAGCCTCAACCAGAAAACGCGCGGCATCCCAGTTGCGGTTCAGCAGCGCCACGATCAGCGGCGTGGCGCCATCCGGATCCGCCAGATCGATTTCCGCGCCGTTCTTCAGCAGCACCCGCAGACACTCGGTGCAGCCTTCGCGCGCGGCGAACAGCAACGGCGTCAGTCCGCCGCGATTCATGTCCTTGGGCCGGCCTTCTGCGGTGACGCGCCGCTGCCAGTCGCGCACGGTGGAGCGTTCGTTCACCTTGGCGCCATGCGACAGCAGCAGCTTGATCATCGCGGGCTGCGCCTGCGCGGCGGCCCACATCAATGCAGTCTGCCCTCCCCAGCTTTCATGCGCGTTGACGTTCGCACCGCGCGAGAGCAGCAACTTCGCCGCTTCCACGCTGCCGGTGCGCGCCACCACCATCAGCGGCGTCTGGCCTTCGGCATTCGCGGCATCCACCGGCACATGTGCATCAAGCAACAGCCGGATGAGATCGGCATTGCCGGTGTTTGCAGCCACCATCATGGGCGTGGCGCCAAAGGCGTTGGCCGCGCGCACATCGGCGCCGGCGGCGATCAGCCGGCGTGTCTCGGCTACATCGATCGCGTATACCGCACTCAGCAGCGCCGTAGTGTCAGCAGTCTCAATCGGCGCAGCGTCCGCCGCGCTGAGGCGCAGCGGCGCGCACAGCGCCGCCAGCACGCCTAGCGTCGCAAACAATTCCCGCGTAATGCGCTGGCCTACTCGCACCGGAAGCTGGTCGCCTGTTTCGGATCGCCGCTGACATAGCGCGGCGTCTGCGGCCACTGACACGCGGGCCGCTCGAAGCCGGCGCGGGTATTCCTGGCCACCAATTGGCCGGGAGGCTGGGCGCGCTCTATCCACTGCTCCAGTGCCGTCAGCGTGTCCAGTTGATCTGCGCCCGGCCCACCACCGCAGTGGAACACGCCCGGCAGACCGTAGAAGCGCAGGTTGTCGCCGCCATTCTCTTTTACCGCACGCGTCACGTAGTCGGCCGTCGCCAGCGCCGAGGGACCGGGATCATCCATGCCATGCCAGATGATCAGCTTGCCGCCGCGCTTGAAGAAGCGCGACAGATCCGTGGAGGAAGCCTCGTACTCCTTCGCAAAAGGCGTCTGGTGCACGGCTGCCTGGTCCCTCTCGATGTCGAACTGCGACATGTAGAAATCGGGAGTGCCGAAGATCAGTGGCACCAGCTCGCCCAGCGACCCGTTGATCGAGGTGCGCGCCGTGGCATACAGCGTCGGGATGAAGGGATTCCAGCCCGCCTCGCTGCCGCGGGTCATGCCGTAATTGCCCACCACGCCGCTCTTCGTCTTCACCGTCGTATAGGCCTCGCGCAGCGCCTTCACCTGCGGCTGGGCGAGACAGCTGGCGCGATCGGCGCCCGCCTTGCACTGCATGGCGGAGGGATCCCACTTGCAGGCATAGGGCCTGGACACCACGCCATCGGCCAGGCCATCGTCCTTGTCGCAGGCGGCCAGCACGGCGTCGTTGACCTTTCGCATCAGAGCCACGCTGATCTCCGCCCCAGGGGCGCGGAAGATGCGATCGCGCACCACGTTGCTGGTCTGCGTGAGCAACGTGTACACCGGCGCGCCGGCGATGACACCTTCGTAGTCGTCGGGGTAGCGCTGGGTTTCCATCAACGCCATGCGACCGCCGGTGGAGCAACCCTGGAAGTAGTTACGTTCGGCAGCGCGCCCGTAATAGCGAGCCACCACCTGCTTGCCCAGCACAGCCGTCTCGTGGACGGCCCGGTGCGCGAAGTCGGTCACCGCCACGGGATTGTTGCGCACCCAGCCCGGATCGGCGCTGGTGGTCTCCGGGTGGCCGCCATCGGTCTGCGCCACGGCATAGCCCCGACGCAGTCCGTCGTTGGCCGCCTGGAAGGTGATGTTGCCTGACCAGCCGCCGCCGCCCAGCCCCAGCATCTTGCCGTTCCAGTTGTCCGGGAGGCGGTATACGCCGGAGATCTTCGAGCCCGGAACCGGGCTGATGGTGGCCACCACCTCGCAGTACGAGGGCACATTGGCCCTGGCATCCGGCAGCACCCGCTGCGCCCTGCTGATGGTGGTGTTGGCGAAGCCCGCGGCGCCTTGCAGCAGCGCGCAGCGCTGTTCCGGCGTGCCGCTGCCTGGTGCCTCAGCCGCCCCTGCGGCTCCCGTCGCTGCGAGGCTTGCGCCCAGCAATACCCAGTGCGCGCGTGAATGTCGCATGGCCCTGTCCCCCGATTCTTGTGGTTATCACCGGCCATTCTCGGCCGGCGTTCCCGCGAAAGGAAGGGCCCGGAATCGCTTCGGTTCAGTACCCGACGGTAAAGCGCCGGTTGAGGAACTGGGGCTTTTCGATCTCATCGACCATGGCCACGGCATAGTCTTCCATCGAGATGGCGCTCTGCCCTTTCTCGTCAGTGACTATCGTGTCAGTGCCGACGCGGAACTTGCCGGTGCGGGTGCCCGGGGCGATGCGCCCGGCCGGGCTGAAGAAGGTCCAGGTCACGTCCTTCACGTCCGAGCGCAGCCAGTCCAGCGCATCCACCGAGGAGGTCACCTCGCCATTGGGCGGACCTGCCGGACGGGTGTCGATGATGCGCTTGCCCTCGGCATTGTTCAGGCTGCTGGCGCCGCCCACGTCGAGGAAACGGGTCTTCTTCGCGCCGGCCTGCATGCGCAGGGCGGCGACCATCGCCTTCACCACGCTGAGCGCGAAATCCGGTGTGGGTGCCGGCCGCACCACCACCGCGGATACCAGTGCATCGGCGCCCGCGGCGTTCTTCAGGATGTCCTGAGGGTCGAGCGCGTTGCCGGTGACCAGCTTGACCCCGGGAGGCGCCAGTTCAGGCTTCGGCGTGCGGTCTACCACCGTCACGTGATGCCCACGCGAGGCCGCCTCCTTGGCGATGCGGCTGCCGATGTTGCCGCTGCCGCCATAGACCACGATGTTCAGCGGCGCCACCTTGGCGGGCTCGCTGACACGCGGAACAGGTTCTGCGGCGCGCAAATTCGCAAAGGCGCCCAGCGCCACGGCAACGACCGCCGCCGCCGCCAGATGCAGACTGCCTCTCACCAACCAGCGCTTCGTTCCCTGCCGCATGCTCATCGCCCTGCTCCCTTACTTGCGATCCAGACCCAGTGCCTTTATGGCATTGGTTTTCAGGATCGGTTCCCGCACCTCGGGCCGGAAGCCCGCGGCGTCGAAATCCTTCATCCAGCGTTCCGGCGTGATCAGCGGGTAATCCGTACCGAAGAGCATCTTGTGCTTCAGCTGTGTGTTCGCGTAGTGGATTAGCTGCGGCGGAAAATACTTCGGCGACCAGCCCGACAGGTCGATGTACACATTGGGCTTGTGCAGGCACACCGACAGCGCCTCGTCCTGCCAGGGCCAGGAGGGGTGCGCGATGATCACCGTCATGTCGGGGAAATCCGCCGCGACGTCATCCAGGTGCATGGGGTTGGAATACTTCAGGCGCAGGCCGCCGCCGCCGCGCAGGCCCGAGCCCATGCCAGAGTGGCCGCTGTGGAAGATCACGGGCATCTTCGCTTCCGCCATGGCCTCGTACATCGGATAGGCCATGCGATCGTTCGGGAAGAATCCCTGGCAGGTCGGGTGGAACTTGAAGCCGCTGATGCCATCGGCGATCAGCTTCTTCACCTCACGCAGACCCATCTTGCCCTTGTGTGGATCGACGCTGCCGAAGGCCATCATCATGTCGGAGTTGGCCTTGGCGGCTTCCAGCACTTCCTCGTTCGGGATGCGGCGCCGGCCGATCTCGAACTCGGTGTCCACCGTGAACATCACCAGGCCGATTTTCTGCTTGCGGTAGAAATCGACGGTTTCCAGGATGGTGGGCGGGGAGCCGGACTTGAAGTATTTCTTCTTCTGCTCCTCGATCTCCTGGGCGTAGTCGTCGTCTGGCTGACGGCAGGAGATTTCGGCGTGGGTGTGGACGTCGATGGCGAGCAGATCTTGGTATTTCATGGCGGCGGATTCTGCCACAGCGCCCGGCCCGAATGCCTGCGAAATCCGGAAGTTACTGCTATCGGGACTGCAAATTACTGATCACGGCATCATCCACGTACAGCTCGGTATCCAGCACCAGGCGCTCCTGGCGCAGCTGCAGCTCGTGGATGACATACATCAGGATGATGCTGGCGATCAGCGCCACGAAGGTGGAATTGAACGACACGCCCAGCCCGCTGGTCACCGCGCTGGTATCGCCCCGTAGCGCCAGCTGCGCGCCGGCCAGCGCATTGCTAATGCCGCGCACCGTGCCCACGAAACCGATGGCCGGAATGGCCCACACGCAGAAGCGGATCACTGCCAGTTCCGAATCCAGACGGGCTGCTTCCGATTCGCAATAGTCATGCACGGTGGTGGCGGCATCCTGCACGTTGGCGGTTTCGCCAAAGCGCTTGAGGGCGCGGCGGATGGTGCGCGAGGGGATCAGATCCCGTTCCCCCGGCGGCAATTGCTCGAGCTTGTGGGAGTACTCGCGCACGTCCGAGGGCAGGATGCGGTAGCCCTGCGGCACCCGCAGCAATTCGGCATCCAGCTGCCGGCGTTGTTTGCCCAGCGCCTGGACTTTCATCGCCGCCAGCCCCAGCGCCCACAGGCCCAGGATGATGCAGGTTTCCTGTTCCGGGTTCTCGATCACCACCCAAATCGAACGCTCGGGCCGATAGGCCGGATTTGCGGCCTGCTTGGCACGCTCCTGCGCCTGCCAGCCATTGGCTACTGGACGCACGTAGAAGGTGTAGGCGGCGTGAATCAGCACGGCCACCACCAGCAGCAGGCCGAGGTTCAGGAGGCGGTCACGAGAGTAGCGTTCACGCATGGGTGGGCATCCTACCTTATGGCTAAAGCGTTCAGGTTGGAGGCCCCCGTGAGGTAGCATCCTCAGCACAATGACCATCCTCATAACCGGCGGTGCCGGCTTCATCGGCAGCAATTTCGTCCTGGACTGGCTGGCGCAAAACAACGAGCCCATCGTCAATCTGGATCTGCTCACCTACGCCGGCAATCTCAACAACCTCGAGCAGCTGAAGGACGACGACCGCCACGTCTTCGTGCAGGGAGACGTGTGCGACCGGGCCCTGGTGGACCGCTTGCTGCGCGAGCACACTCCCCGCGCGCTGCTGCACTTCGCGGCAGAAAGCCATGTC
This sequence comes from Steroidobacteraceae bacterium, assembly GCA_035571575.1. GTDB lineage: Bacteria > Pseudomonadota > Gammaproteobacteria > Steroidobacterales > Steroidobacteraceae > ZC4RG30. The sequence goes on from DATNCK010000281.1 coordinate 10,359, forward strand.
GATCGCAGCATCCAGGGGCCTGGCAGTTTCATCCAGACCAATGTGGTGGGCACCTACACGCTGCTGGAAGCCACACGGCAATACTGGAATGGACTGACCGAGGCGGCACGCTCTACTTTCCGCTTTTTGCATGTGAGCACGGACGAGGTATACGGATCGCTCGGCCCCGCAGATGCCCCGTTCGTCGAGACCCGTGCCTATGAGCCCAACAGTCCCTACTCGGCCAGCAAGGCGGGCAGCGATCATCTGGTGCGCGCGTGGTTCCACACCTTCGGCCTGCCGGTGCTCACCACCAACTGCAGCAACAACTACGGCCCGTTCCAGTTCCCCGAGAAGCTGATCCCCGTGGTCATCGTCAATGCGCTGGCCGGCAAGCCCCAGCCGGTGTACGGAGATGGCCGCCAGGTGCGCGACTGGCTGTACGTGGGTGACCACTGCAGCGCCATCCGCAGAGTGCTGGAGAAAGGCCGGCTTGGCGAGACCTACAACATCGGCGGCTGGAACGAACAGGCCAACATCGACGTGGTGCGCTCCATCTGCCGCCTGCTCGATGAACTCAGGCCCGCCGCAGCCGCGCGCGAGCAGCTGATCACGTACGTGAAGGACCGACCCGGCCATGATCGCCGCTACGCCATCGACGCGCGCAAGATCGAGCGCGAGCTGGGATGGCGACCGGCCGAGACTTTCGAGACCGGCCTGCGCGCCACCGTGCAGTGGTACCTCGACCACCCCGAGTGGCTGGCCAATGTGCAGTCCGGCGGCTATCGCGAGTGGATCAACCTGAACTACGGCGCCAGGACGGCTCCTTGAAGCTGCTGCTGCTCGGGCCCGATGGCCAGGTGGGCTGGGAACTGCGGCGCGCATTGGCCCCGCTGGGCACGCTCATCGCCGCCAGCCGCGAGCAGCCTGCCGGCACGCCAGGCAACCTGGAACGCCTCGACGTGCTGCGCGAAACGGTGCGCCAGATCCGGCCCGATGTGATCGTCAACGCTGCTGCGTACACCGCGGTGGATGCCGCGGAAAAAGAACCTGAGCGCGCGCGCCTGATCAACGCCCTCGCGCCCGGCGCGCTGGCCGAGGAAGCTGCGAAGCTCAACGCCCTCGTCATCCACTA
>DATNCK010000282.1:0-3200 GCA_035571575.1 Steroidobacteraceae bacterium
GCCCGGGTCCATCCATGCTGGCGCCGTTGGCCTTCACGCCGTTGACCGTGGGGAATTCCTTGTTGGCATCGAAGGTCCAAAGGATGAAGCCGTCCTTGGTGGAGTAGGCACGCAGCCCCCCATCGTGCGCGCCGCTGAACACGGCACCGGGAATTGCCGTGACGGCACCGCCCTGGCCTGCACCACAGCCCATGCGCTTCTGGCCGCAGAGCAGCGGTTGCGGCGGCATCTTCCAGACGATGTGACCATCGGCCAGCGAGATGGCCGTCATGCCCCCCGGCGTGTCGGTCTTAAAGTCATTGGTGCCGGTGTAGAAATTCACGCCATCCGCGGCGCCGCCCCACTGGCCGCCCAGGCCGCTGCCATTGCCGAAGCCACGGATCCACACCACTTCGCCGTTGTGGTCCGGATCGAGCGCATAGGCGGTGGCGGATTTCTGCGGTATGACGACGAGCTCGCGAGATCCCACCTTCGCCAGCATGGGCGTGGCGGAGAAGTCGAAGTCCGGGCCCAGCGTTTCAGGGCAGGCCGGATTATTCGGATTTTTCGCATTGCAGCCCATGGCCCAGTTGTCGGCAACGGTGAGCTGCTTGTACCAGCGCACCGCCCCGGTTTTCTGATCCATGGCGATGACGGCATTGGTCATCTTCTGCGCCGGATCGGCATAGGCATTGCCGGTGGCGGTGTAGACCACGCCGCGCTTCACATCGACGGAGGGCGCGGACCAGATGCCGCCGCCTGCCGGCCCGTACAGCTGCACGCCGTCCTTGTTCTTCGCACGTGGCCTGGATTCCTCGATGGTGTAGGTTTTCCACAGCACCTTGCCGGTGGACACATCCAGTGCATTGAGGCTGCCGCGGAAGGTGCAGCAGGCGTAGCCGCCCGTGCTGCCGCGACCTTCCTCGCTCAGCCCCTGCACGCCAATGAACAGCCGGCCGTCGTACACCACGGGACTGCCGGTGATGCCAGCGGAGGGATGGTCGTCCACGTGGGTGGTCCAGAGCTGTCGCCCCGTCTGCGCATCGACGCCATACACATTGGTGCGGCCGTCGGCGAAGAGCACGGCGTAGCCACGCTTGCCATCAGCCATGCGATAGGCTGACACCGAGGGTGCCGTGCGCACGCCGGCCTGGGCCTTGAAGGTCCAGTAGGTGCAGCCGGTTTTCGGATTCAGCGCATGTACTTCGGCGTTTTCGCTGGCGACGAAGAGACGGCCACCGGCCAGCGTGGGCTGCGCGCGGGCTGCGCCGACATTGGCGTAGCCAAAGGCCCACTTGAGCTTCAACCGCGGCAGGTCGGCGGCGGTGATGCCCCCGGCTTTCGCATCCTGAAAACGCGTGGCTGCCGGCCCGTTGCCATGGCCGTTCCACCCTGGCACGGAGGCCGGATCGCGCATGGGCGTGTCGATGGCGCAGCGGTTGGCCACTGCCGTGATCGCCGCGCCCACCTTTTTTCCGGTAGCGAATTCGGCCACCGTCCGCCGCTGTGTTTCGGTGAGGGCTGCGCCCTGAGGCTGCATCTTGCCGGTGGTCAGCGCGGTAATGACCGCTTCGGGCGCGAACTGCTGCAACTGGGCGCGCGTTGGCGCGCGTTCATTGGGCGTGCCCGCGGCGGCTGCCTTGTCCTGGTGGCAGAGGGCGCACTGCGTAGTGAATATCTGCTCCTCTTCGGGCAGCTGGGCCGCAAGGCAGGGGACTGTAAACGCAAGACCCACCATAGCCAGGAGGCCGGAAACCGAGACGCGCATCAGGGAATCCCCCGTTCAGGTTGTTCTGCCAGGCAGTATAGCGTTGTGGCGTCGCAATACCTTGCGTGCGACGCGGTAAAATAAGCCCTTAATGAGCATTGAAACCCCGGACCCGTGGCAGCCCATAGAGATCGACCAGCTGCGGGTCGGCCAGTACATCAAGATCAACCACCGCTGGTTCGATCACCCGTTCGTGCGGCGGATGTTCCAGATCTCCAGCGAACGCGAGATCCAGACCATCCGCGACGTGGCGCTGACGCGCATCTTCGTCGATCAGAAGCGCTCGGCTGCGGATCCTGCCAAGGCGGAAGAGGCGAAGGCCGAACCCGCATCCACGGAAGCCGTGCCGCAGGATCCCGATCCGGCAGAGAAGAAAAATGCGGAAGCCGCTGCGATCAAGCTGGAGCGCGAAGCGCTGGCCGCGGCGCAGCTGCGCGGCCGGGCCACACTGGAGCGTGCGCAGTACGTTTTTTCAGCGCTGAACTATGCGGACAATCACGGCGCCACGATTGTCGACGAATTCGTCGACTACCTGGTGGCCATGCTGAACAACAGCACCACGCCGCTGGCATTGATGGCCTCATCACTGAAAGGTCACTCGGCGCAGCGGCAGGCGCTGCTGGGCGTCGATGCGGTGAGCATGGCAGCCGTCATCGGCAAGCGCATGGGGCTGAAGAAGCCGGAGCTGCGCACACTGACGCGGGCCGCGGCCACGCATTTGCTGGGATTGGCGCGTCTGCCACCCAATCAGGTGGATGAAGAGGCCGACGGCGCAGCGGCCAAGTCGGCCAATTACCGCAATTACCCGATGTTCAGCGTGGCGACGCTGCAGCAGTGTGGCGGGTTTTCAGAGGATGTGCTGCGCATCGTCCGTGAACATCGCGAGCGCCCGGATGGCCGCGGCTTTCCGCAGGGACTGAAGGCCGACTCCATTCATCCTCATGCGCTGATCGTGGGAGCGGTGCGGGAATTCCAGATCCGCTGCGCGGGCGGCAAATCGCCGGTTCCTGCGCTGGCCTATCTGAACAAGAATCTGCGCACGGTGTTCGGCGCCGAGATCATCGGCCATCTGGCGGCCTCACTGCTGTCGTATCCGGCGGGAACCCATGTGCAGTTGTCGGATGGGCGGGTGGCGCGGGTGTTGCGCAGCGAAGAGGCCATGCGCCTGTCGCCGATTGTCGAAGTGTTCGAGGACACCAGCAACCTGCGCAACCGCGAGCAGATCGACCTGTCGAAGCAGAAGACGCTGTCGATCGTGCGCGTGCTCGACACTTCGCAGCTGCCGCCGCGCATGTTCGAGACTGCCAAGCGATCGATGTCCAGCGAGCCGCCGAAGCCAGAGGCTGCCACGGGACCTGATCAGCCAGGAGCGGCGCCCGCAACTGCTGCCGAGGGACCTGCTCCTGCCACCCCTGCGCCCGCCGCTTCCGCCCCGACACCGGAAAAGCCGGCG
>DATNCK010000283.1:0-3547 GCA_035571575.1 Steroidobacteraceae bacterium
GCCGAGTCTAGCGCACGGCTTGATCGCGCCGTAGCTGCAGGGTTAGTGTGCTCGAGAACAATGCGCTAATCGAAAGCGCTCTGAACGTCGGGGGAGAGATGCCATCATCCGCTAAGCGGTTCATGCAGAGTCTGCTGTGCCTGCTGTTGGGAGCGCTACCAGTTGGCGCACACGCCGCACCTGCGCCAGACGCAGCCGGCCTGTTGCAGCGCGCCGAGCGCGCGCTCGATCTGAAGGAGATCGAGCGGCTGCAGCGCAGCTACGGCTATTACATCGACCGTTCCGACTGGGACAATGTGGTTGATCTGCTCACCGACGACGCCACCGCGGAATACGGACAGTCCGGCGTGTATGTAGGCAAGTCGTCGATTCGTGGGCTGCTGTACGGCATTGGCTACGGAAAGCGCGGATTGATGCCGCAGCAGCTGCGGGAGCACACGCAGCTGCAGCCGGTGATCACGCTGGCTGCGGATGGCAACAGTGCGCGCGGCCGCTGGCGTGCGGTTGTGCTGCTGGGCCAATTCGAGCAATACGCACGCTGGCAGATCGGCCCTTACGAAAACGACTACAGAAAGGAGAACGGCAAGTGGAAGATCAGCCGTCTCCACTGGTACGAGACCTTCACCGTGCCATACGCAGGTGGGTGGAAGACGAAGATGGAGGCCACCAATGTGGCCGATCGCAAGCTGCCGCCACCCGATCGGCCCGTGACCTTCAAATACGAGCCCTGGCCCTCGGTGTATCTGCCGCCCTATGGCTTCTCGCATCCCGTGCGGGAAGCGGCGAATTCCGCTTCCGCAGTGCCGGCAACCGCGACGAGCAACATCAAGGCCACGCCTCAGCAGCTGGCACGCCTGCAGCAGGCTGTCACTCATCTGGAGGATGAGCATGAGATCGAGATCCTGCAGCGCACTTATGGCTACTACGTTGACAAGAATCTGTGGAGCGAGATCGCGCAGCTGTTCCCCGAGGACGGCACGCTGGAGATCGGTGGTCGCGGTGTGTTCGTGGGCCGCAAGCGCGTGCAGCAGTATCTGGAATGGCTCGGCTTCCCGGTGCATGGGCGACTCTACGATCACACGCAGATGCAGCCGGTCATCCATGTGTCGCCGGATGGCATGACGGCGAAGGGGCGCTGGCGCGCGCTGGTGTTCGGCGGTGACTACGGTGCGGTGAGTGTGTTCGGCGACTGCATCTACGAGAACGAGTACCGCAAGGTCAACGGCAAGTGGATGATCCAGAAGCTGCACGCTTACTTCGAGATGTACACCGATCTCGACAAGGGCTGGGGCGTGCGGGCGTGGCCGAACACACGGCCTGAGAAGGACCTGCCTCCGGATCTGCCGCCCACCACGGTGTACGACATGTATCCCGGCGTCATCACCTCACCGCTGCACTATGAGAATCCAGTGACCGGCAAGCCGGTGTTCGCCGCCGTGAAGGCGTCGCTGCCGCCCGCCACGGCGACGCTGGATGAACTGGCTACACGTCTGTCGCGCCTCGAAGATGCGCGCGCCATCGAGTACCTGCACAACGCCTACAGCTACTACCTCGACCGGTGGCAGTGGGATGATGCAGCCGATCTGTTCGCCAGCGACGGCAGCATCGAACTGGCGCAGCGCGGTGTGTATGCGGGCAAGGCGCGCGTGCGCCGCTTCCTGGAGCTGTTCGGCACGCAGGGGGTGCACCAGGGCGAGCTGTTCGATCATGTGCAATACCAGCCCGTGGTGCACGTGGCGCCGGATGGACTCACCGCCAAAGCCCGCGTGCGTGAATTCAGCATGGAGGGCAAGTACGGCGTCGATGCCTCCATCGGTGGCGGCATCTTTGAAAACGAATACGTGAAGGAAAACGGTGTCTGGAAGATCAAGACACTGCATCAGTACACGACATTCGTTGCCGATCTGGAGCGTGGCTGGGCGGGAGGTCCGCGGCCGGCGCCCGGCGCCTCGACGGTGCTACCGCCGGACAAACCGCCGACTCTGAAATACCAGTCGTATCCGATCTACTACCTGCAGCCCTTCCATTACCCGAATCCGGTGACGGGGCTGATGCCGAAGATGGTGGATGTGCAGTCGGGACGGCCGCGCGAGATCACCTTCGACGCAAAGAAATAACGCGCAATGCCGGCCGCTACGGCAGCCGGCCCCCGATGATTACTTCTTCTTGTCCATGCGCATGCGCGCCTTGCCGGTGACCGGGTCGGCGTACTCGCGGTTGTCCTCGCAGACGTACTCGTACATCTTGTAGTTCGGCCGACGCTGGTACACCCACTTCCACTTCCATGGACCGGTGAGATAGTCCGGATCCTCCACCGTCACATCGTCCTCGAAGTGATTGGCATCGATGACGCGCATGCGCTCGTGGATGCGCATGGCGGCGGAGTGTGGTGCATTGCGGAAACGCACATTGTCCTTGATGCCGATGGTCTCGACGACGAAGTCATTGCCTTCCCACTTGCCGGTGGAATGGCCCCAGAAGCCGGGCTCCGCATCCTCGACCGCGGGCAGCGTGTCGTTGAGATAGATGCGGCGCACCTGGTTGTACGCCTCCTGGATGATGGTGGTCTGGCGCTGCGTCTGCAGCACCTCCATCGGAAACATCGCCATCATCATTGCCGGCATGCCATCCGGGATGCAGTGCGTGTAGCCCGTGGCGATGGGCTCGCCAGCCTTGTTGGCCGCGTCGATTTTCTTTTGTTCAGCTTCCCAGGCGGTCTTGAACTCGGGCTTCAGCGGTGGCGGCGGAATCGGTTCCGGACGCGGGACCACGGTGGGATCCTGGCCGGAATTCTCGGTGGACTGCGGGTAGCGCTCCCAGGTGCCGCTGAAGTCCTTGGCGTCGAAAGCTGCGGCGGCCGGCTTCGCTGCTGCACTGGCTGCAGCCTGATCTGTCTTGGGTGTGCAGGCGCCCAGAGTCAGCAACGCCAGCCCCAATGGCAAGGCGACGCCGGCCTTCATGGCTTGGCTCCCGCGGCCAGCGGCTTGCCATCTTCGATGCTGATGTTTGGCGGGCCGGCCGGTCCGCCGTTGCCGAAGATGCGTCCGTCGGCCAGCTTCACCTGCTTCAGCAACGCGCCGGGTTCACCCGTGCGCAGCGGTGCCACCACCACGGTGAGCTGGTCGCCCTTCTTGATCATGTTGAACTTCCAGCCCGCGCGATTGAGGATGCCCGGGTTGGCGCACTCGATCACCCAGTCCGCCAGCTTGCCCTTGGCGTTCTTCGCCTGCAGATGGATGTAGATGTGCGGATTCTGCCAGGTGAATTCCTCCACCTTGCCGGTGAGCCGGATCTGGTGATCGGAATCGAACATGGCAAATGAGTGATGCGCCGCGGCGATTCCGCTCACTGCCGACAAGACCAAAGCCCATAGCACGCGATATCGCACGATGTTCCCCCCGCCCGGATATTGTGGGGATTCTAGCCCCTGGCGGCGCTCCGCGGCGCTAGAGCCTGCGGTAGACGCTGCGGATGGTTATGCGCGGCAGCCCCGGCCGGCTGATGACCTGCAGCACCTGCAGTGAGCCATCGGCATTGTGCAGCCCGT
>DATNCK010000284.1:0-2129 GCA_035571575.1 Steroidobacteraceae bacterium
GGGCGAGGAACTGCCCGGGGAGAGGCCCGTGCCTGTGGGCAGCGCGCGGCTGTACACGCGCCGCCCGGCCTTCGCCGAGTCGTTGCAGCGTCATTGTGCGGCGCTGGGCGTGCAGCTGGCCTGGGATGCAGCCGAGCAGGGTCATCGAACCACAGAAGAATTGCTGTTGATCGATGCCAGCACGCAGGAGGCGTTGCTGACCCGACTGCTGGCGCAAAATATTCGGCCTGCGGTGGTGGCCATTGCCACTCAGGCGGATGTGGAACGTCTGGGGTTGCGCCTGCTGTTGCCCGAGCGCGCGGTGGTGCTGAAGCCCGTGCACCATGTTGCCGTTCGCGAAGCCCTGGTTACGGTCATGAACCTGCCGGAGCAGATCGCGGCTGCAGCGCCGATGCAGAAGCGCCAGGAGCGCCTGCAGGGCCATGTGCTGCTGGTGGAGGACGATCCAGTCAACGCCGCTGTGGCGGAAGGCTACCTGGCGGAGCTGGGCTGCAGCTGTGCCTGGGTCACCAGCGCCGAGAGTGCGATTGCGCGTCGCCAGACCGAGCACTTCGACCTGGTGTTCATGGATCTGAACATGTCGGACATGGATGGCTTTGCCGCCACGGCGCGTATCCGCGAGCGTGAGGCAAAAGGCGTGCGCGTGCCCATCGTCGCACTCACTGCGCACGATGCGCACAGTTATCGTGAGCGAGTGCTGCAGGCGGGCATGGATGACATCCTCAGCAAACCGTACTCGATCGAGGATTGCCGGACGATGCTGGCGCGCTGGCTGCCGGAGAAGCCGGAGGCTGCCGGCGAGCGGGTCGCTGAAGGTCAGGGCGATGCGGTGGAGCTGACCGGCATCGACGCCGGCGCAGTGCGTGCACTGGGCAAGCTGGGCAGCGGGACGAGCGGCCTGTACGAGCGGCTGGTGGGGCTGTTCGAGAAATCCTCGCAGCCGTTGATGGCGCGGCTTGATGTCGCATTGCGCGAGCAGAATCTGAAGCAGGCGGCGGACGTCTGCCATACGCTGAAATCCAGCGCCGCCAATGTAGGGGCCATGGCGTTCTCCACCAGCTTGCGCGAACTGGAGCAGCTCTGTCTTGACGGCGATGTGGCACGGGCGGTGGAACTGCATCGCCGGTTGGCCGCGGCCTACGGGCCGCTGCTGGCGGAGCTGCGCAATACGCGCCTGGCGGCTTCCGCATGACCACGCTGGTACAGAAACTGTCCACTGCCATCGTCGCGGACGACGACGAGCTGGGGCGCGTGCTGCTGGCCGAATCCGCCGCCGCGGCCGGGCTCATCAGCCAGTCATTCGGCGACGGTGCTCAGGCACTGGAGGCTGCGCTTCACTCCAGTGTGGCCATTGCATTGCTCGACGTGAGCATGCCCGGCATGGATGGCTTCGAAGTGTGCAGGCGACTGCGCGCCGATGCGCGCTTCGATGGTGTTCCCATCGTGATCGTCACCGGTCACGACGATTCCGAAGCCGTTCGCATGGCCTTCGAGGCAGGCGCGACCGACTTCGTGTCCAAGCCTGTCAACTGGGCGCTACTGCCGCGGCGCATCGAATACATCCTGCGCAATGCAGACGCCGCCCGCGCGCTGCGGGCGCGCATGTCACAGGTACGCACGCTGGTGGAAGCACTGCCCGACAGCCTGTGGGTGGTTTCGGCGAAGGGCGAGATCCGCTGGAGTTCCAATGCGCGACTGTCCGAGCAGCGTCACGATGTGGCCGCCGCGGAGGAGTCCGACACGCTGATCGTGCCCGCGGCGCAGATGCCGTCGCTGCTGGCGGCGATTGCGCAGACGGCCGGTGACGGCGGGCACCGCAAGCTCGAATTCCGCGTGCAGGAGGAAACAGAATCGCGCTCCTACGAGATTCGCCTGAGCCAGCGCGAGGGTGGCGATGTGGTCGTGGTCCGCCGCGACACCACTGAACGCACGCAGGCCGCCGAGCGCATCGAGCGTCTGGCGTACTTCGATCCGCTGACGGGCTTGGCCAATCGTCACTGCTGCCTGGACCGGGCGGCGAGCTGGATCACGCAGGCCGGGTCGGTGGGCGAGTCGGTGGCCATCATCTACATGGATCTGAACAGCTTCAAGCGCGTCAATGACACCTTCGGCCATGCCGTGGGCGATGC
>DATNCK010000285.1:0-2122 GCA_035571575.1 Steroidobacteraceae bacterium
CAGGGCGCGACAAACAGCAGTATCACCGCCACCAGAATCCAGAAGCCCGGGCCTACATAGACGAACCAGTGAGTTCGGCCCGTGGCCAGCAGTGTCTCGCCGGGCTGGATGACCGATTGTACGTAACTCATCGGCCATCACCGGGTTGCGGCGCATTGGTGAGCGGCTCACCGGCCATGGCCATGGCCATGGCCACGGCCTCGCCCGGCAGCCGTCGCGGCCACAGTGCACCGCCCAGCAACACGAACAGCGCAGCGACGATCAGCAGTCCCGCGGCGACATTGCTGTCCGAGAACACGAACAGCAGCACGCACTCCACCAGCTGCAGCAGACCCAGCAGCAGGATCACTTCGCGCGACACCGCATGCGGCTTGAAGGCCACCACCAGGTAAAGCAGCGCGATCAGCAGCGCATGACTGGCGAAGGCCAGCCACTGCGCGCGGATGGAATGATCGAGAAAGGGTTCGAGGTGGTTGTTGTCCAGCGCCACCGACAGCCGGAAGAAATAATTGAAGAAGTAATACACCGCCACGGCCAGCAGCGCCGTGGCGCCGATCAACATGCAGTAGCGAAAGCTGGCGGTTCTCATGGTGGACTCCGGAGTCCGGCAAAGGCATCCAGTGCGCGCTGCCGGCTCTGCTTCAGATCGACGATGGGCGCACTATATCCGGGCGTCGCCGCTTCGGGCACATGCCGCCGCTGGTAGATTCCGTCAGGATCGAATTTTTCCGCCTGGGTGTGCGGATTGAAGATGCGGAACCAGGGCGCCGCATCGGGGCTGGTGCCTGCCACCCACTGCCAATTCAAGGCATTGCTGGCCAGGTCCGCATCCACCAGCGTGTCCCAGAACCAGCGCTCGCCGGTGCGCCAGTCCTGCAGCAGGTTCTTCACGAGGAACGAAGCGGTGATCATGCGCACGCGATTGTGCATCCAGCCCGTGTGCCAGAGTTCGCGCATCCCTGCATCGACTATGGGGATGCCGGTGCGACCCTGGGTCCAGGCGCGAAACTCCCGCGCGTCGTCCCGCCAGGGCAGGCGCTCGAACTGCGGACTGCGTGGACGATCCGGCAGTGAGGGATGCAGCACCAGTTGCTGCGTGGCGAATTCGCGCCAGATCAGTTCGGCGCAGAATTTGCCGGTGCGCACGGCCTGCGGCTTCATGCCCTGCCGCTCGCCGGCTTTGAGTACGGCGGTCCAGACCTGCCGCGCCGACAGTTCGCCATGATGTAGATAGGGCGACAGCTGCGAGGTGGTTGTGAGGTCGGGCTGATCGCGCTGTTGCGCATACTGCGGCAGCTGCTGCTCGACGAAGCGTCGCAATACCTTGCGCGCTGCGGCTTCACCGGGTTGCCAGTGTTCGGCGAGGGTGAGATGCCAGGGGATGCGCGGCAGCAGCTGCAGCGCATCGAGTGACAGCGAACGCGGCGAGTTTTTCGGCGCCGTCAATGTGCGCGGTGAGGCTTCCGGCGCATCGATCTGCACCTGTTCGAGAAAGGCGCGGCAGTAGGGCGTGAACACCTGGTAGGGCGTGCCGCTGCCGCTGCGCACGGCATCCGGTGCGGCCAGCCGTGAAGAATGGAAGCCGTGACCGATCAGGCCGTCCGACTTCAGTCGCCTTTCCAGCGCCCGCTCCACGGCGATGGCAGCAGGTTCATAGCGACGATTCCAGTACAGCTGCGTGGCGCCGGTTCCTGCGGCCAGATCCAGCAGTGCTTCAATGGTCGGGCCGCGCGCGAGAATCAATTGCGAGCCGCGTTCACGCAATGAAGCATCGAGCGCGCGCAGTGATTCGTGCAGCCACCATCTGGATGCCGCGCCCGGCGCCCATGCGCCCTCATCCTCCGGACTCCATACGTATACGGGCACGACATGGTCAGCTGCGGCGGTCGCTGCGCGCAGCGCTGGGTTGTCCGCAAGGCGCAGGTCGTGACGGAACCAGACCAGCGCCGTGCTCATGGACTGGGGGGCGGCGCCTCGTTGAGCGAATCGAGAAAGCGGCGGCGCGCAGCCGCATCCATGGCCGACCAGTCCAGCTTCTGCTGGAACAGTTGTCGCAGCTCTCCGTCGGACACCGAGCGTGGATGATCGATGAGCGTCGGTGGTGCGCCCGCCAGGGCCGGTT
>DATNCK010000286.1:0-3007 GCA_035571575.1 Steroidobacteraceae bacterium
ATTGCCGATGTCACCGCGCGCAAGCAGGCCGAGGTCGAGCGCGAACATCTGCTCGAAAGCGAACGCACGGCGCGCACCGCTGCCGAGCGGGCGGGTCGCATCAAGGATGAATTCCTCGCCACGCTGTCGCATGAAATCCGCACGCCGCTGAGCGCGATCGTGGGCTGGACGCAGATCATGCGCAAATCCAGGTCCGCGCAGGACCAGGCCGTCGGCCTTGAAGTGATCGAGCGCAATGCGCGTGCGCAGACGCAGATCATCGAAGACCTGCTCGACATGAGCAGCATCATCAGTGGCAAGGTCAGGCTGGAAGTCGAAGACCTGGACCTGGCCGCGCTCATCCACGTGGCCGTCGACACCGCGCGACCCACGGCCGATGCCAAGGAAATCACCATCGAAGTGCAGGTCACCCCGCAGGACGGCGTGCGCATGACGGGCGATGGCCGCCGCATGCAGCAGGTCCTGTGGAACCTGCTGTCCAATGCCATCAAGTTCACACCCAAGGGCGGGCGCGTGCAGGTGTCACTGCAGCGCGCCGGTTCGCAGCTCGAGCTGGCCGTGACCGACAGCGGTGAAGGCATCAGCCCGGAATTCCTGCCCTTTGTCTTCGACCGGTTCCGCCAGGCAGATGCATCGACCACGCGCCAGCACGGCGGCCTGGGACTTGGACTCTCCATCGTCCGGCAGATCGCCGAACTGCATGGCGGAGTGGTGCGCGTGACCAGCGCCGGCATTGGTCAGGGCGCCACATTCTTCGTGATTCTTCCCATCAATGCCGTACGGCAAAAATCGGAGAGCCCGCAGCCACCCGGCCTGGTTGTATTGCCGCCCAGCAGTGAGACGCCGGCCGCCGCACCCGACATACGTGGCATACACATCCTCGCGGTGGATGATGAAGCCGATGCGCGCGCCATGATCCAGCGCCTGCTGCAGGAGCACGGCGCCATAGTGACCGTCGCGGCTTCCGCGAGTGAAGCCATCGAGCAGCTGCGCGGCGGCCGCTTCGATGTGCTGGTCAGCGACATCGGCATGCCGGTTGAGGATGGCTATTCGCTGATCCGGCGCGTGCGCGCGCTGCCGCCTGAAGAGGGCGGCGCACTGTATGCCATTGCTCTTACCGCGTTTGCCCGTAGCGAGGATCGTGAGCGCGCCATCGCAGCGGGATTCTCCACGCATCTGACCAAGCCCGTGGAGGTGGCCGAGCTGATTGCCATGATCGCCGCCGGGCGAAACGCGTAGCTAAGGCCAGATCGCCTGGAGCACCTGCGCCAGCCGTGCGCCGCCCTCGATCAGTCGCTGCCGCTGGAGCGACAGGCGTGTGGAGGAATAGTCCGCCGGCAGCGTGGCCAGCCAGTACTGATCCTGTGTGCCGGCGTTCACTTCAGCACCGAAACGTACAGCTTCGAAGGCCTGGCGTGCCGCGCGCAGTGATTCATTCGCCCACCGTGCCGGCCACTCTTCCACCGCGCCCGTCGTAGCCGGCACCAGGCGCGCTTCGTTCTGCGCGGTGGCTACGAATTGCGCCACCTGCAGAGAAACGGGAATCGAATCCCACAGGCCGTGCATGTTGCCACTCCCCGTGCGCAGGTTGTTGCCGCCGCGGGTGAACGAGGCCGGTGTGTACCCGCTAGCATCCGGATCGACCCGGCCGCCCATGGCATCGAGATACACCGAGCCCACATGCAGCGGCTGGTGGATATCGCCCACCAGGTGCGTCAGTACGCGCAGCGCCTCGCGCTGGTTCTGGAAGCTGAATGGCGGCGGCGCGGATTGGCCGCGCAATACCGCGATGCAGGCGCGCAGCGCGGCAACCACGTCGTGATCACTGACACCCACGGCACCCTGTGCATAGCCCTCACGCTGCAAGGCGAGATTCACATAGTGATACTGGCGATGGCAGCGTTCCTCGCCGGGCTGAGGTACGCAGGCATCCAGATTGCGACGCACGTAGCTTTCCATCGCTCGCCGGCCGGAAGACCGGCTGAACGGTTTGCATTCGGGGTAACGCGCCTCCACACGAAAGCGGTACGGCGGAGTTTCGCTCACGCCTTTCACGCAGTCCGCCCACACGGCGGCGGTCTGCAGCGTCTCATTCGGCCCGAGAATGCCGCGTACCTGGCGCGCGGCGTGGGTGCCGGCGATCAGGCGATCTGCGATGGCGCCGACGGTTTCATGGCCCGCGGGCGCCCAGCAGTATGCCGGGGCGGATAGTGCCATGAGCAGTAACAGGGAGCGCAGTAGCGGGAGCATGCTCATATATCATGCCGCCGCCCGCGGTCCTGAAGATGACAATCTGTGCTCTTGATCTCTTTCGCGCAGCCGCAATATTTGTCATTCTCGGCATAGCAGACTTTCGGGGCGCCAAAGCTTAGGTGGGCGGCAGGCGCCGACAAGAAGCCCGCAGCAACTGAAGGAGGTGATCCAATGGCACATTCACACGTTGGTTCGGTCGCAGCTTCGCGGCCCCTGGGCCATGGAGAAATGCGCGCAAGCTAAACGTTACGCGCGCGGCCGTTACTGACGGCTGACGCTCCGATTCAGTTGCCGTGCGGATAAATTGGTCCGCACGTACTGATCTTTGAGCAGGGAATGGCGGGGTCCGCAAGGACCTCGCCATTTTCTTTTGGGCGGGACGCCTTTCCTCCTACGCCAGCCTGTGGCGCTCTCCGACATTGCGCCACGCGCGCGCAGGGTATCCATGGGTCCATGGCTACCCACATCGAAACCATCCGCAACCTGCCGGTCGACACCCCCGACGACTGGTCCCCTCCCTTGCCTACGACCGGCACCGTCGATGATCTGGATGAACCCGAGGACGAGCGGGAAGACGAGAACGAAATTCCCGTGCGTGCGCCCAGCGACAGCACGGAGGCGCCGGAAGAGTTCGAGGAAGACGACGAAGATGATGATGAGGACGAGGATCTCGATGACGAAGATCTCGACGATGACGACCTGGACGAGGATGAAGACGATGACGAGGAGGAGGATGAAGACGAGGACGAGGATC
>DATNCK010000287.1:0-3936 GCA_035571575.1 Steroidobacteraceae bacterium
GCGCAGCAGGCCGAGCAGCGCGGTGCCCGCCGCGGGGGAGGGGATGCCGATCCAGCCAGTGGCGATGCTGCGTGGCCTCGGAAACAGCTTGAGGCAGGCGGCAGTGATGACACCCAGCGTGCCTTCGCTGCCGATCAGCAGCTGGCGCAGGTCGTAGCCGGTGTTGTCCTTGCGCAGTGGCGACAGCTGTGACACGACTCCGCCGTCCGCCAGCACTGCCTCGATGCCCAGCGTCAGGTCGCGCATCATGCCGTAGCGAAGCACCGCCGTGCCGCCGGCATTGGTGGCAAGATTGCCGCCGATCTGGCAGCTGCCTTCCGAACCCAGGCTCAGCGGAAAGAACCGATCGACAGCCAGCGCGGCGCTCTGCACCGCGGCCAGTGTGCAACCGGCCTCGGCTACCAGTGCGAAGTTGTCCGCGTCGATCGTGCGGATGCGATTCATCCGTCGCAGACACAGCAGGATGGAACTGCCGCTGCCATCCGGCGTGGCGCCGCCGCAGTAGCTGGTGTTGCCGCCCTGCGGCACCACAGGGATGCGCTGTTGATGGCAGAACGCCAGCAGGCGCGATATCGCGGCAGTGGAATCCGGCTCCACTACAGCCAGCGCCTGCCCGGTGTGCAGCCGCCGATGATCGGTGAGCAGCGGCTCGATGCGTTGCGCATCGGTAAGCACAGCATCAGCGCCGAGCAGCTCGCGCAGCCGCAACAGGTGCTGCATGTTCAGCGCGGCGCGCGGCGCATCAGGCCGCGGCGATGGCGGCGCGCCTGCAGTCCGGCTTGGTCAGCAGCATCTGCACGTCGCCGAGCTGGCGCTCCGCGAAGCCACCTTCGCAGTAGCACAGATAGAATTCCCACAGGCGGTTGAAGCTTTCCGGATAGCCCAGTTCGCGCACCTTGCCGATGTTGGCGAAGAAGCGCTCGCGCCACAGTCGCAGCGTGGGCGCGTAGTGCGGGCCGATGTCCTCGAAGTTGAACAGCTTCATGTCCGTGACGCGCGTCACCGACTGCGTGATGGCGGTGACCGAGGGAATGAAGCTGCCGGGGAAAATGAAACGCTGGATGTAGTCCACTGACTTCAGCGCGCGCGCGTAGAACTGATCCTGCAGTGTGATGGCCTGCAGCAGCATGGCGCCGGTGGGCTTCAGCAGCGAGGAGCATTTCCGGAAATAGGTGTCCAGATACTTCGCGCCCACCGCCTCGATCATCTCGATCGACACCAGCTTGTCGAACTGGCCCTTGAGGTCGCGGTAGTCCTCGAACAGCAGGGTGATGCGATCCTGCAGTCCGCGTGCGGCGATCTTTTCCTTCGCGAAGTCGTGCTGTTCGCGCGAGATCGTCGTGGTGGTGACGCGGCAGCCATAGCGGTCCGCGGCGTGGATGGCCAGTCCGCCCCAGCCGGTGCCGATTTCCACCAGGTGATCGTTGGGCGTCAGCGCCAGCTTGCGGCACACCGCATCGAACTTGGCGATGGAGGCCTCGTGCAGCGTCGCATCCTCGTTGAGGAAGATGCCGCAGGAATAGGCCATGGTGTCATCGAGCATCAGCTTGTACAGCTCATTGCCCAGGTCGTAATGCGCAGCGATGTTGCGGGCGCTGCCCTGGCGACTGTTGCGATTCGCCCAGTGCAGCAGGCGGCGCAACAGGGCGCTGCCACGCGCGACGAATCCGCCCTCCATTTCCTCCATCACCTGCCGGTTCAGCACCATGATGCGCACCAGCGCGGTGAGGTCATCGCAGCGCCAGTGGCCATTGATGTAGGACTCGCCGGCACCGACGGTGCCCCCGAAGGCGGCCAGGGCGTAGAAGCCTGCATCTCGTACGGTGAGGGTAACGGAGAGGCCGCAGCGCGCCGTACGGGCGCCAAAGCGATGCAGTTCACTGCCCTCCTGCAGCCGGATCTCGCCGTCCCGCAGATGCCGCATCTGCGCCAGCAGCGCCTTGCGCGCCAGACGCGTCAGCAATCCTTCGTCGCCTGAGGCAGCGTTCTCGCCGATGGCTTCGGGAATGATCGTTGGTTTTGTAGTGCTGTTCATTAAGCAGGCCCCCGTAGCCGGTCAGGATGCGGGAGAGCTTGCCCCGATTTCAAGTGCCAGCCGCGAGCTCGCTGCCCGTAGCAGCAAGCTGGCCTGGGCGGGGGCCGACGGGCTTAGCGGCGCGAGCGAACGGGGGTGATGCGGCGCGGCGAGTGGTCTCGCGCCTCGATCGGAATCGGCTTCAGATCCCAGATGATGCCCAGCCAGGACATGACCTTCAGGATGTAGTAGCTGACGTCGATCTCCCACCAGTAGAACCCCTGCTTTACGGTGTTGGGGTAGTAATGGTGGTTGTTGTGCCAGCCTTCGCCCAGCGTGATGAGCGCCAGGAACCAGTTGTTGCGGCTGGTATCGCCAGTGCGGTAACGCTGGCGACCGAACACATGCGACAGGGAATTGATGGTGTAGGTACCGTGGTAGCAGACCACGGTGCTGATGAAGAACCCCCAGATCAGCATCTGCCAGCCATTGGTGTTCAGCCCCGGCGCCTGCTTCTCGAGCAGCACACCCAGCAGGAACATGCCTACCGCCAGCAGAACAGGCACGGCAATGTCGAAGCGGTCGAGCCAGCGCAGCTCACGGAACTTCAGCAGGTCGCGCACGTATTTCATGTCGGGCGCAAAGCCCTTGCGTGACAGGAACCAGCCCATGTGCGCCCGCCAGAATCCCACCTGCTTGGGCGAGTGGATGTCGCCTTCCTGATCGGAATGCGAGTGATGGTGGCGATGGTGCGCGGCCCACCAGATCGGTCCGCGCTGTACGGCGGCAGCCCCGAGAACGCCGAAGATGAACTGGCCGACGCGCGAGGTCTTGAAAGTCTTGTGCGAGAAGTAGCGGTGATACAGGCCCGTGATGGCGAACATGCGCACCACATAGGCGATGAGGGCGACGATGACGGCGACCCAGCTGATCCCCACCCAGATGACGGCCAGGCAGGCCACGTGCATGAACAGGAAGGGCATGATGCGGCTCCACTCGACGGCATCGGCCTTGGGCCCCATGGCCTTCAGCGCGGAAGCCCTCTTGCGACGATCGTTGTCCAGCCACGCAAGTAAACGCATCGACTACCTCTTCAACAGGAGCGCGAGAATATCAGCGGAAATATAAGGGGTTTGCGCTGAATTATGTACCGGCAAAGCACCGAAATACTGTGACCTGACCCAACCCCGGCAGCCGCTAAGCGAACCGGGGGGGCAGGTTAAGGGAAATGCTCAGGTCTGGTTCCGCAACGCCGCAATCCGCTCTTCCAGCGGCGGATGGCTCATGAACAGGCGTGCCAGGCCCGACCCCGCGCCGCCTTTGATGCCGAAGGCAGACAGTTGTGCGGGCAGGGGCTCATTGCTGGCGGCCTTGAGCCGGTCCAGCGCTGCAATCATGTTGGAGGTGCCTGCCGCGCGTGCGCCACCTATATCTGCACGGAACTCGCGCCGCCGCGAAAACCACATCACGATCATGCTGGCCAGAATGCCCAGCACCACCTGAGCCACCATTACGGTGACGAAATAGCCGATGCCACCGCCGCGGCGCGAATCGCCGCGCGACATGGCGCTGTCCACGATCTGGCCGATCACGCGTGACAAGAAGAACACGAATGTATTCGTGACGCCCTGGATCAGAGTCAGGGTGACCATGTCGCCATTGGCGACGTGGGCGATTTCATGCCCCAGCACGGCCTCGACTTCATTGCGCCGCATGGCGCGCAGCAGGCCGGTGCTGACAGCCACCAGCGCGTGGTCGCGCCGCGCACCGGTGGCAAAGGCATTGGGCTGTGGTGAGTCGAAGATACCGACTTCCGGCATGCCAATCCCGGCCTGTTCTGCCTGAGCCTTCACGGTGCGTACCAGCCACTCTTCGTCGGCGTTGCGGGGCGAGGCAATGACCTCCACCCCCATGGCGCGCTT
>DATNCK010000288.1:0-13133 GCA_035571575.1 Steroidobacteraceae bacterium
TGAATACGTGGTGTTCATTGTCGATACCTCGAACAGCATGGTGAGCATGCATTGGGATGCGGCGCTCGACATCATGAAGGAGGCGCTCGACATCTATCCGCAGGTGAAGGGCCTGCAGGTGATGAACGACCAGGGGCGCTACATGTTCGATGGCACGCGCAGCCGCTGGCTCACCGACAGTGCCGAGACGCGCGACCGCATCCGCAATCAGCTCACCACCTGGCGGCCGTTCAGCCAGTCCAATCCGGTGCCGGGCATCGAGCAGGCCTTGCGCCAGCATCGTGTGGCTGGACAGAAGATGAGCATCTATGTGGTCGGCGATGAATTCACGGGCGAGTCCATCCAGGCTGCCGTCGACAGCATCGGGCGTCTGAATGCCGCCGATGGCAAGCGACCGCGCGCGCGCATTCACGCCATAGGCTTTCCGGAAGGGCCGGGCATGCCGCCGTTTACAAACATCCGCTTTGCTGCCCTAATGCGGGCCGTGTCGGCCCAGAACGATGGCACGTTCGTGGGGCTCACCAACGAGAAGCCATGCAAGACCTACGTGGAAATACTGGGAGCACCGCAGTGCCTGGGGCGCTGACAGTCTCGCGTTGCGTGCTGGCGCTGCTGGCAGCCATGGCGATGACCGGCTGCGGTGCCATCAAGGTGGCCCCGGAGTCGCATCTGCCGCACGCACTGGTCCAGCCACTGAACGCCCGCGTCGGCCTGGTGCTCGATGATGAACTGCGGCACTTCAAGCACGAAGAGACCCGCGCCTCGTCCAACTGGCAGGTGGACCTTGGGCCCGGCCACGAGCAATGGCTGAAATCCGTATTCAATTCTTCATTCACCAGCGTCACCGTGTTTCGCAGTCTGGATGAAGCAAAGAGCAGCACGGGTCTGCAGGGACTGTTTCAACCGCAGATCGAGCAGTATTCCTTCGCCACCGCCAATGAAACCAGCGGCTCCTACTGGGCGGTGACCATCCGCTACCGTATTGCCGTGTTCACGCCGACGGGTGAGCCCGCCGACTCACTCACGCTGACGGGCTATGGCAATGCAGCCGGGGCTCGCCGTGCCGGTCCATCGCTGGTTGCAGCCACTCAGTCGGCGATGCGCGATGCAGCTGCCAAGATACTGGTGCAGATGCCGCGCCAGCCGCTGGCCGCGAAACTCGTTGCGGGTGAAGTGCTGCGCACCGGTGAGGGTGTCGCCGTGGTCGATCCCATCGAGACTGTGCCGATCGAGCCGCAGCCTGCCGCAGGCTGAAGGTCCGCCGGGCGACGTTCAGCTCTTCTCTTTGCCCTTGTCTTTTTCCTTCTGCTTGCGGATGTAGACCCGCTCGCGGAATTCCACATCCGTCATGGCTATGGGCTGGCCATCGCGAAAGCCCGGCCGCCACTGGGCGCGCTTCACCGCCGAGATCACCGCTTTCTCAGCCGCTTCGCGCTCGGGCGCAGGATTGGCCACGATGGCTTCGCGCACATCGCCATCAGCCTGGACAGAAAGTCGCAGCTGTACTTCCTCATCCTCGTGAGTCTCCGGATCGAGCTGCTTGCGCGCGACGGCCATGGCTGGTGGCCTGTACAAGATGATGGATGGCGCGCCCAGTACTTTGGGTGCCTCGTCGGGACCCAGGGCCTGCCAGGCATCACGATAAGTGGCGATTCCCCGGGCCGCCGAGCCTGCCGTCATGTACCAGTCGCCCAGATCGATCAGTACGGCGCCGCGCAGCTGCGGTTGCGGCGTCGCGCTTGCAGTGAGCCGATCCAGAGCAATCCGCAGTGAACGTTCGCCCTCGATGGACGGCGCGCCGGCGAGGCGTGCCACGCCTGCCGGTGTCAGCTGGTCCTGCAAGGTGACAGCGGCCTGCGCGGACTCCTCGGACTCGCCGTTGAGGAAGGCGAGACGGTAGGTGCGGGCGATGCCGCGCAATGCGGGGATGGCCAGCAGATTTCTGCTGCCCAGCTTGTCATCGGCAATGGCGACGGCGCGGGCATGCAGCAGCCGCGCCGCCGAGTACTGGCCGAGAACCTCGTGCCACCGGGCGTAGTCATCCAGCGGCCCGAGCAGTTTCAGATCACTCTTGCCGTACGCCGTTTCGGCCACGTTGAAGGCGTATTGCTGCTCGCGCCCGCCATCGGCGAATTGACCCGTGCTCTGGTAGCAGGCGATGAGCTCCTTCAGCAGCGGCAGCTGGGCCGGTGTGTAAAGTCCCTCGCGGTTACGAAGGATTTCGATGGCGCGCCGGAAAGGCGCTATGGCCTCGCCGTCGCGTTGCAGGGCGCGCAACGCGGCGCCCATGCCGTGCAGCGGACGCACCAGCTTGTCGTTGGTGGCATTGCCCTGCAGATCCAGCAGCGTGAGGGCTTCGCGGTAACTATCGAGCGCCTTGCCGAAATTGCGCAGCCGGTAGTAGGTGGTGCCCAGGTTCGTCAACGGATTGGCCAGCTGCGGCGCTTCGTTGCCGAACTGACTGCGGGTCAGCTCGACCACGCGTTGGGCCTGCGGCAGCGCCAGGGTGTATTCCGCAGCATCGAAGGCGTGGCGGAATTCCTGATAGGAAGCAATGCGTTCATCCGGAGGCGGCGCGTCGGCACCCGAAGCGGCACCTGCCAGCAAGATCAGAGCTGCCCATATGACTCGACTCATGCGGATAGATTACCGCGACTCGGTGGGGGGCTGCGGCTTGACCTGCCTCCATATACGCCGGACGATTCATGGCAGGCGCGCCGGGGCGCGGACAGGGTTGGCAGGGATGGCGGAGGCAAAACCGGTTCAGCAGCCGCAGCCGCGCGTGGCGCTGGTGGCAGGCGCGACGGGCCTGACGGGCCACGCGTTGTTGCGCATGCTGCTGGCAAACAGCGACTACTCGAGGATTCTCGCCGTCACGCGCCGGCCGCTGTTGCAGGACAATTCGAAGCTGGCGAATCGCGTGCTGCCCCTGGAACAGGTGCAGGCGGGGCTCGCCAGTCAGCGTTGCACGGATGCCTTCTGCTGCATCGGTGCCCCAGAGGCGCGCTCCGGCAGTTACGCGCAGCTCAGTCCCGTCGATGTAGACCTGACGCTGGCCTTTGCGCGCGCCGCGCACGGGTTGGGGGCCTCGCGCTTCATCGTGGTTTCTGCCGCCGGAGCGGACCGCAACGCGAAGCAGCCGTTTTTGAAGGCCAAGGGCGAGATGGAGGCGGCGCTGCGCGGGCTGCGATTCGCCTCGGTCGATATCCTGCAGCCGGGCGTCGTGCTGGGCGTTCGCGCGCATATGGGGGTTGGAGCGCTGCTGCAGCTGGTGCTGCTGCCAGTGCTGAATCCACTTCTGGCAGGATCCCTGGCCAGGCGCCGGGCCATTGCGGCGACGGACCTGGCTGCCGCGATGGTGGGGGCGGCGCGCTCCCAGCGCACTGGCCTGAACCAGTATGACGGGCGCAGCCTGCAGGAACTGGTGCGGCGCGGCCGCGCCCCATCCTGAAAGAGGCATTTGGTGACGTAGCGCACATCCTGCGCCGCACCCGCATTGTCAAATGTGTCCTTCAGTCACCCGCGACCTGACAGGACGGTATGCGCAGACCTTCTCTTGCGCTGTTCAGTGGCATTGGACGCCGTATTGCGCTCGCCGTAGCCGCGAGCGCAGTGCTGATGCTCGCCTTCGGACTGCTGCTGCAGGCCGGCAAGCAGCAGCGTCAGTATCGCGAGATGCATCAGCAGCAGCTGCAGCAGTCGGCCACGCTGGCAGCCGTCACGGTGCGCAGTCGCCTGTTCTCAGCCGACGCCGTGATGCGCTCCATCATCCTTTCGGGCGGGGACGCACCGGCCGAACTGAAGACACGCCTGTCGCAGACCGGCATGTTCAGCTGGCAGTCCGTCACGCCCGCGAGTGATGAGGGATACATCCGGACGGGTCCGCTGCAGCTGAAGCTGTTGCAGCCCCAGCTGCAGAGTCTGGCCACGGGTCTGTCGGTGCTGGAGACCGGAGTGACCTCGGACGGTGGTGCTGCGGTGTACCTGATTCATTCGCTGCAGTCCGCCACCAGCCCGCAATGGGTGGTGGTGCAGGTTTCCTCCGTCTGGCTGTGGGCGCCGCTGCGCGAGAAGCGCATTCCGGTGCCGCTGGTCGCAATCGATCAGGCCAGCAATGAATACTTCACGACCCTGCAGAACTCTGGCGAGCTCGCCGGCTGGTTTGCGCAGCGCTTCGCGGCATTGCCCGCTGGCGACACCGATCCCATCGGCGTGAGCGATCTGTCATGGAATGCCCATGGCGATGCCTGGGTTGGCGCGCAGGCGCGTGTCGATCTGCCGGGGCCTGCCACCGGCATGCGGATGGCCATTATCGCGGCCTCGCCGGATCGCCCCTGGAGCGTGGCTTTCTGGTCCGCACTGCGCACGCAGACTCCACTGCTGGTCGGCATGCTGGCCCTGGCCGCGTTGATCGGCCATTTCATTGCCGCACGCTACCTGCCCACGTTCCGGCAATTGCGTCGTGCGCTGGTGAATCTGCCACAACGCCAGGTGCAGGTGCCCGCCGATGCGCGCAACTGCGCGGAGCTTGCGCAGCTGGTGGAGGTGTTCAACCGCAGCGCCGCGGCCATCGCCACGCAGCGCGAAACGCAGCGCGCGCTGGAGGAAATAGACGCGTTGCTGCTGGTGGGTGGCGACTACGAAAGCGTGATCGACCAGGTGCTGACGCGCGTGCGCGAAGCCACCGGCGCCAACAATGTCGGCCTGACGCTGGTGGATCCGGCGATGACCGGCCATGGCCGGCTGTTCGCCGTCGACGCCACGGGCGGCTGCCCGGTCAACCGCGTCGTGCTCGATGAGCAGATGGCGCAGGCCCTGCGCGATTCACCAACGGGTCTTACTGTGGTCCGTTGCGAAGAGCTACGCCACAGCTTCCTGTTGCCGCTGCAGCAGGGCGGCTCGGAGTTCTTCTGGGTGTGGCCGGTGATGGTGAGCCAGGAGCTCACCGCAGTGCTGACCATCGGCTATCGCGAAGCGCCGCAGGTGGGTGCGCGCGTCGCGGCCTGCGGTACGCAGTGTGCGCAGCGTCTGGGCATCGCGCTTTCGAGCACCGCGCGCGCCGACAAGCTCTATCGCCAGGCCCACTTCGATCCACTCACCCAGCTTCCCAATCGCCTGCTGTTCCGCGACCGCCTGGCGCAGGAGCTGGCGTCGATGTCCACCTCGCCCATGCGCGGCGCGCTGCTTTACATCGATCTGGATCATTTCAAGAAGGTCAACGATTCACTCGGCCACGCGGCCGGCGATCAGCTGCTGTCCATCGTGGCGCAGCGGCTGCGTTCCTGCGTGAAGGAGGGTGACACCGTGGCGCGCCTGGGCGGTGATGAGTTCACCGTCATCCTGCGGCATGTCACCGATGCGGCGTCGGCCTCCGCTGTGGCAGAGCGCATCATCCAGTCCATGCACATGCCGGTGCGGCTGGGTGGCCGCGATCACACCGTGCGCGCCAGTATCGGCGTGACACTGTTCCCGGACGACGGCGTGCAGCTGGACGAACTGCTGCGTAACGCGGATCTGGCCATGTACCGCGCCAAGGACATGGGCCGCGGCACGGCGGTTTTCTACAACGCCAAGATGACCACGCGTGGCGGCCGGGTGGCCGACAGCGGCCTGTATCGCGCGCTGAAGCGCCGCGAGTTCTCGTTGTACTTCCAGCCGCAGTACAGCGTCGTGGACGGCTCGTTGCGTGGCGTGGAGGCGTTGTTGCGCTGGCAGAAGCCGCGCGACGGCCTGATCGCCTCGGCGGATTTCATTCCCGCCGCTGAAGAGTCGGGTCTCATCGTGGATCTGGGCGGATGGGTGCTCGAGGCTGCCTGCGCGCAGATCTCGCAGTGGCGCGAGATGGGTGTGTCCGTGCCACGCGTGGCGGTGAACCTTTCGGTGCAGCAGCTGCGCGACCCGGGGCTGCTGCCGGAGCTGCGGCGCCTGCTGGAACGTTTCCATGTCGCTCCGGCGCAGCTGGCATTCGAAGTGAATGAAGCGGCGCTGACCGACGCCGACAGCCAGGCCTGCATCGAAGAGCTGTCGGCGCTGGGTGTCAACCTCACGCTCGATGACTTCGGCACCGGGCACACGGCGCTGGCGAATCTGCGGCGTTATCCGGTTGGCACTGTGAAGATCGATCGCAGTTTCGTCGAAGAGCTCACTGTGAGCGCTTCTGCAGCGGCACTGGCCAGCACCATCATCGTGATGGCGCATTCGTTGGACAAACATGTCGTGGCCGAAGGTGTCGAGACCATCGAGCAGCTCGACTTCCTGCGTGAACGCGGCTGCGACATCGCCCAGGGCTATTTCCTGGCTCGTCCGTTGTCCGCGGCAGGCATGACAGAACTGCTACTGGGTCGCATTCCCGACAGTTCGTCTGGACAATCAGCAATTGCCTGATGTCCGGCATCGCGCCCTTATGTAAGGGTGTGATCCACGTGCTTCGCAGTCGCAAGACCGCGACGCCCGAGGTGACATATCACTTTGACTTTTCGGTTGACGCGTAGTCGCGTCGCACAGACACTTGGACTTGTGAATTTAGGGCAAACCCGTCGAAAGGCGGGGACGCAAAGCCTCCGGTCTACAGAAGATGATTCCATCTTCCAGGACAGCGGGGTTACCCCTGGAAGAAGGAGCTTCCCTGGAGATGCATGATATGAGCGCAGAACTCGCTACTAGACTGGATGCCGATACCTCCGCAGAGCCAGCGCAGTTGTTCGTCATCAACCTCTGTGCTTCCACATCTCCGATGGCGCTCACGCATCCGAATACTCCGGAGCTGAAGCGCTACACATTCTTTGTCAGCCGTCAGCGCGAGGAAGGCCGCGAGCGCTTCCGTCTGCACATGGGTTATTTCAATTCGCAGGGAGATGCCGAGGCGCTGCTGTCAGCGGTGCGCGATGTCTATCCTGCAGCGTGGGCTGGTCCGGCACCGACCACAGGTGTACCGAGGCGCGCACGCGTCACCGCTGTGCCGCCCGCCGTGATCGCAGCACCGGTCACGACCGTCACCAACGCCGCCACCCCCGCGGCGACTGCGCCAGTCAAACCTGTCGCACCGGTCGCGGAGCGTGCGCCCGTCGCGCAGCCCGCGCCTGCTGCCGCACCGGCGCTGGAAAGCATGTCGAATGTGCGCGATGTGCTGGCCAAACTCAGCGATGAAGCGCCTACGAAGGACAAAGCGCCTCCGGTGAAGGCCGCCGAGGCCACGCGTCGCAGCGACGCGGTCGCGCCGCCTGCGCCAAAGAGCGAACCAGCCTCGAAGGCCGTGCCTGCCAAGCCCGTGCTGGAAGCTGCGCCTTCGCGCGCTGCGCCGGCACGCAGTGATGTACTCGAACTGGATGCATCGCAGACCCTGCGCGTGCTGGAATCTCCTGCTCCCGCCGCATCGACGACACCGGCCGCCGCGCGCGTGCAGGCCGTTGCGCCCGCACAGCCAGCCCCGGTGCAGCCATCACTGGCGTCTCCCGTGCAGGCGGCTTCTGTTCCCTCTGCAATGGCGCAGTCTGCTACGGTGCAATTGCGTGATACCTCCGCGGACGTTGAATCGGAAGTGCGCGTCGTCACGCCGGAAGACACGCAGACCCTCAGCGACATCAGGCTCGATGCGCAGAACAATGCGCCGCCGTGCTTCGCCGTGCAGCTGATCTGGGCCGTCGCTCCGATCGATGTGGCGGCGCTGCCGCACCTGGCCATCTTCGACGCGTATTCGCTGTACAACGTGGAAGGCAGCCGCCAGGGCCGCAAGTGGTACGGTCTGCGCCTGGGCTTCTTCAGCGATCCGAATTCGGCCACGCAGGTCGCGCACTATGTTCGTTCCGACTATCCCACCGTGGCCGTGGTGCCCGTGGCGATCAAGGAGCGCGATCACGCCAAGGTCGGCACAACTTCGGGCGCCGCGCCACGACTCGGCGAAGTGGCCGCGCCGCTGAAGCCCGAAAGCGAACTCAGCCTTGAAAAGAGCGGTCTCGACGGGTTCGAACTGCTGCAGGATGACCGCCCCGCCCCCGCGAAACGCGATGTGGATGACATCGGCGCCGGCGCGGCCAAGCCAGCCAAGTCAGCGCAGCCTGCTGCCAATGCGGCCCGCCCGGCGACGGCCGCGGCGCAGGTCGCACAGAAAAGCTCTGCTCCCGTTGTCGCGCCGAAGATTGCCGTGACGCCTGCCGCTGCTCCTCGCGCCACTGGCAAGCCCAGCGGCAAGCGGGTGGTGGTGCGCAAGCGGCCGCAGCCTTCACGTCCGGTGGCGCCGGGTGCACCGAACCCGCTGGAATCCACGCTGGAAATTCTGGGCGCTTCGACTCTCACGCTCGATGACAGCCGCGAGATCGTCAACGATTCGGCCATCCGCAAGCCCATCGAGAAGAAGTCCGGGTCGCGTTTCTCCAAGCTGCTCAACCGCCTCTCAGGCGGTTGACGCAGGGCTGGCCGCCAGAGCGGCCATTATTTCCCGAACAGCTTGTCCAGCTGCGCGCGCGCCGCATCGGCGGCGGCGCTGGTGCCGCCTTGCCACGCGCCGGCGACCGGCTGGTAGTGATCGCAGAAATTGGCGCGTTCCTTGTCACGCACTTCCTCGATGTTGGGCCACTCGCACTGGCCCGTGTGGCGTGGCGCGTAGTGGCGGCACAGCTTGCACACATGCAGGTCCGCGCCGCAGGCCTTGCAGCGCTCCTGCCGGCCGAAGGGCAGCGACAGCGCTGACAGCGCGCCGCCACATTTCCAGCACTGAATGTCATGCGGCATTCTCACGCTCCAGAAACCGCGCCAGCTCCGTGCCCGTACGTGAGCTGCGATATCCCGCGATGCGCATTGGCGCTCCGGCCACCACCACGCGACCACCGGCCGGACCGGCCTCTGGACCCAGGTCCACCACCCAGTCGGCCTGCGCAATCACATCGAGATTGTGTTCCACCACCAGCACAGTATTGCCTGCATCGGCCAGCCGGTGCAGCACGGCAATGAGTCGCTCTACATCCGCCATGTGCAGGCCCACCGTGGGTTCGTCGAGGATATAGAAGCTGCCGCGCAGCGTCGGTTCGGCATTGGGCCGGATGCGCGCCAGCTCGGCCACCAGCTTGATGCGCTGGGCCTCACCGCCCGAAAGGGTGGGGCTCTGCTGCCCCAGAGTGAGATAGCCCAGGCCGACTTCCTGCAGCAGCGCCAGCGGATGATGTATCGATGGATGGCTGCGGAAGAATTCCTCGGCCTCGTCCACGCTCATGGCCAGCACATCGCCGATGCTGCGCTCGCGCCACCGTACTGACAGCGTCTCGGCGTCGAAGCGCGCGCCACGGCAGACATCGCAGAGCACTTTCACATCCGGCAGGAAGTTCATCTCCACCGTTCGCACGCCCTGGCCCTCGCAGGCCGTGCAGCGTCCGCCGGAGGTGTTGAACGAGAAGCGGCTCGCGGACCAGCCGCGCATGCTGGCCTCGGTGGTGCCGGCAAACACGCGCCGGATCGCATCCCAGAAGCCCACATAGGTGGCCGGGCAGGAGCGCGGCGTCTTGCCGATGGGAGTCTGGTCGACTTCGAGCACGCGCTCGATGTGTTCGGCGCCGCGCAGCGAGGTGCAGTGCTGCAGCTTGTGGCGCGCGCCGTGCCGGGCGGTCAATGCGCCGAGTTCCGGACGCAGGATGTCGAGCGCCAGCGTGGACTTGCCCGAACCGGAAACACCGGTCAATGCGATGAGCCGGCCCAGCGGCAGATCCACATCCAGCGCCTTCAGGTTGTGCAGGCGCGCACCTTTGATCTGCAGCATGCGCGTGGTCAGGCTGCCGCGCGTGATCACGGGGCGACGCGGCGTAGTGGCATGATGCAAGGGCTCGCGCAGATAGCGGCCGGTCACCGAGCGTGGGTTGGCAGCAATATCCTTCAGCGTGCCGGCGGCGACGATCTCGCCGCCGCGCGTGCCCGCGCCCGGTCCCAGGTCGAGCACGTGATCGGCACGGCGGATGGTTTCCTCGTCGTGCTCCACCACCACCAGCGTATTGCGGCCCTGCGCCAGCTGCTCCAGCGCATCGAGCAGCATGCGGTTGTCGCGCGGATGCAGGCCGATGGTGGGTTCGTCGAGCACATAGCACACGCCGCGCAGGTTCGAACCCAGCTGCGCGGCCAGCCGCAGTCGCTGCGTCTCACCACCAGACAGCGTGGGCGCCGCGCGATCCAGCGCCAGATAGGTGAGGCCCACGCGCTGCAGGAATTCGAGACGACCGCGGATCTCTGTCAGCACATCCTTTGCAATCGCCTGTTCGCGCTCGCCGAGCTTCAGTCGCGCGAACCATTCCGCCAGTTCCTGCACCGACAGCGCACCGAGATCGGCGATGGACTGGTCGCGGAACTTCACTGCCAGCGCCAGCGGGTTGAGCCGGTGTCCATGGCAGGACTCGCAGGCATGCGCTTCATGACCCGCTTCGATCCAGGCTGCTTCTTCACCGGTCTGCTCCGCATCGAACTCATCGATGGTCAGGCCGGTGCCGAAGCAGGTTTCACACCAGCCCCGCGGACTGTTGTACGAGAACAGGCGCGGATCGAGTTCGGCGTAACCCCTGCCGCAGCCGGGGCAGGCGCGCCGTGAAGAAAGACTCTGCATGGTCGCGCTGCCCGCGACCTGCAGCATGATCTGTCCCTTGCCGAGGTCGAGCGCCGTGTCGACCAGTGAGCGCAGTGTGGATTCGGTTCGCGGGCCGATCTTCACCGTGCCCACAGGCAGTTCGATGTCATGCGGTTTGTAGCGCGCCAGCTTGGGCCAGGGCGCGGTGGAGACGAGCTTGCCATCCACTCGCAGCTGCGTGTAACCCTTGCCGGCTGCCCAGCGCGCCAGTTCGTTGTAGTAGCCCTTGCGTGCGCTGACCAGCGGCGCATGCAGCGTGACTTCGTGATTGCGGTGCTGCTTGAGGATGCGCGCGACGATCTGTTCGGAGGTCAAGGGCTCGATGGGCAGATCGCAGTCCGGACAGTGCTGGGTGCCGAGCTGCACATAGAGCAGGCGCAGGAAAGGGTGCACTTCGGTGAGCGTGGCTACAGTGCTCTTGCGACCGCCGCGGCTGGTGCGCTGTTCGATGGCCACCGTGGGCGGAATGCCGATGACCGAGTCGGCGTCGGCGCGCACTGACGGTTGCACGAACTGCCGCGCATAGGCATTGAGCGATTCGAGATAGCGGCGCTGCCCTTCGCCGAACACGATGTCGAACGCCAGCGTCGACTTGCCCGATCCCGATACGCCGGTGATCACGGTCATGGCATTGTGCGGAATCTGCGCGTCGATGTTCTTCAGGTTGTGCTCGCGCGCGCCGCGTATCTCGATGGCGCGCGGTGGTGCAGGGCGTCTTGCAGCGGCATCGATGCGATCAGCCACCGCAGCCAGTCCTTCGCCGTAGGCGGCCAGCGCTTCGCCGGTGTGCCCGATGCGCGCTTCGCGGAATTGTTTGGGCGTGCCGCTGGCCACGATTTGGCCGCCGGCATCGCCGCCTTCCGGTCCCATTTCGATCAGCCAGTCGGCGGCGTTGATGACATCGAGGTTGTGCTCGATGATCAGCAGCGAATGGCCGCGTGACACCAGCCGGCGCAGTGCCTTCATGAGCATTGCGATGTCTTCGAAGTGCAGGCCGGTGGTGGGCTCATCGAAAATGAGCAGCTGCTTGCCGGCGGTTTCCGTGTCGGCCAGATAGCCTGCCAGTTTCAATCTCTGTGCCTCGCCGCCGGACAGTGTGGGGACGGGCTGGCCCAGGCGCACATAGCCCAGCCCCACATCCGCCAGCGGCTGCAGGCGCTGCAGCACCTCTTTCTGCTGCGCGAAGAAGGCCACGGCTTCGGTCACCGTCAGTTCCAGCACCTGCGCAATGTTCAGGCGCCTGCCCGCAGGTCCTTCGATCTTCAGCTCCAGCACTTCGTCGCGATAACGCGCGCCGTTGCAGCTCGGACAGCGCAGGTACACATCGGCCAGCAGCTGCATCTCCACATGCTCGAAGCCATTGCCGCCGCAGGTGGGGCAGCGGCCAGTGCCGGAGTTGAAACTGAAGGTGCCCGGCGTGTACTTGCGCTCGGCCGCTTCGGGAAGTTTCGCGAACAACGCGCGGATGGGATCGAAGGCGCCGACGAAGCTGGCCGGATTGGAGCGCGTGGTGCGACCGATGGGTGACTGGTCGACCAGCACGACACCGGTGATGTTGTTGGCGCCTTCGAGGCGGCGGAATGTGCCGGCAAGATCGGTGGCCTTGCCGAAGTGGCGCTGCAGCGCCGGATACAAGAGCTCGGTGACCAGCGTGCTCTTGCCGGAGCCCGAAACGCCGGTGACGCACACCAGATGCCCCAGCGGCAGCTGCAGAGTCTGCTCCTTCACATTGTGCAGGCTGGCGTCGTGCAGCGTGAGCTTGCGGTTGGCGGGAATGCCGATGGCATCCGCATGACCCGCCGACTCGATGCGACGTCGGCCAGCCAGATAGTCGCCCGTCAACGAACCGGTGGCGCGCAGGATCTGTCGCGGCGTGCCATTGAACACGATGCGGCCGCCGTGCTCGCCGGCGCCAGGACCCATGTCGATGAGGCGATCGGCCTCCAGCATGATCTGTGGATCGTGCTCCACCACCACCAGCGTATTGCCCGCATCGCGCAGCTTGCGCATCACATCGATGACACGGCTCATGTCGCGGGGATGCAGGCCGATGGACGGCTCGTCGAGCACGAACAGCGTGTGCACCAGCGAGGTGCCCAGTGCGGTGGTGAGGTTGATGCGCTGGACCTCGCCGCCGGACAGGGTGCGGGATTGCCGGTCGAGTGTCAGATAGTCGAGTCCTACAGCGCCGAGATAGCCCAGGCGCGTGCGGATCTGCTCGAGCAGATCGGTGTCGGCTTCGCTGAGCGGCGGCGGCAAACGCAGCTGCACGAAGAACTCGCGCGCACGCGCAATGGGCAGCATCACCAGCTCGTGCAGGTTGTACGGACCCAGCCGCCACAGCAGCGACTCGGGCTTCAGCCGCGCGCCATGACAGGCCGTGCACTCGGTGTAGCTGCGGTAGCGCGACAGCAGCACGCGCACGTGCATCTTGTAGGCCTTGCTTTCCAGCCAGCCGAAATAGCCCTTGATGCCGTACCAGTGCTTGCGGCCCTTGCGACCGTCGCCTTCGATCACCCACTTTCGATGCGCCTCG
>DATNCK010000289.1:0-9795 GCA_035571575.1 Steroidobacteraceae bacterium
ACTTTTCGCGCGTTTGCCAGCAACATCCTCCAGCGCTCGAACAAGTCGTCCGACACGGCACTGGTCAACCGGTTTGACGGCGGCTTCACGGCCGGCGTGCTCTATCCGAAGTGGAAAGGTACGGCGAGCATGACCTACACCTTCGGGAACTGGGACGCAACGCTGTCAGAGGAGTGGATCAGCAGGTCGAAGATCGACACCACGTGGATCGACACGGCGGCATTCGCCGCGGGAAACAGAGTCGTCAATGGTGTCACCAAGACATCGCCGGACGTTGACGACAACTGGCTGCCGAACTACTTCAACACCAATGCCCGATTCGGGTATCGCAGTGAAACCTCCGCAGGCCATTCGTGGGACGTATCGCTGTACGTGACCAACCTGCTCGACAAGCACCCGATGGTCATTCCCAGCTACAACTCGCGCACGGGTTCGCAGACCGTGAGCAACAACTACGACGCCTATGGGCGTCGGTATGAACTGGGCTTCAATTATCGCTACTGAGTCTCTTCGGGAAATCGGCGGCGGACTTCCGCAGGTCCGCCGCCGCTGGAGATAAAGCAATGCCGAAGCAGGATGGTTCCGACACTGTCGACAGGCGCGCATTTCTGACCGCCGCAGCGGGCGCTGGACTGGCGCTGGGTGCCAATAGCGCGGAGCCTGCGAGAACATCGTCAGGCAGTGCGGTGGCGCCTTCTGCCAGCGCCGCACCCGCACCCACCGCCGCGCAGGTCGAACGCGACACTGGCCTGTTGCGCATCAGCCTGCCAGCCCGCGCTGTGCAGCGCTGTGGATCGGATCTGCAGACACAGGTATTGAAGGACCTCGGCATCGAGTTTGTCGCCGGCAATCCCGGTTCAAGCTTCGAGGGAATCCAGGAATCCATCGTCAACTACGGGTCACCGCCCAACGTGATGCCGGAGTTCATCACGGCACTTCACGAAGAAACTGCCGTGGACATGGCCAATGGATATGGCAAGGCCGAGGGGCGGCCGATGTGCGCCATGCTGCACGGGACCATCGGCCTGCAGCACGCATCGATGGCGATCTACCAGGCATACTATTCCGGCACGCCGATGCTGATCATCGCCGGTCGTGACGACGGCTTCATCCAGGCACATACGGCCAACGACATGGCGGCGCTGGTTCGCAGCTTCACCAAGTGGGACGCCCAGCCGAAGACGCTGGCCGAGTCCCTCACAGCCATCCAGGAGGCTTATCGACAGGCGATTACTCCGCCGACAGCACCGACGCTGGTCGTGCTGGATATGGAGACGCAGAAGGCCGAAGCCGGCGCCATGCAGGTGCCGAAGTATCTGCCCCCACGCATCGATGGCATCGACCAGACGAATGCGCGCGAGATCGCACAGAAGCTGCTGTCCGCCAACAATCCGCGCATGGAAGTCGGGCAACTGCGCACCCCGAAGGGCGTTGCTCAAGCGGTGGAGCTGGCAGAACTGCTCGGGGCCTGCGTAGGTTCGCGCGCGACGGCCGGACCCATGAGCTTCCCGCAACGGCACCCGCTTTCCGGGCCGGGCGCATCGACCGACTACGATTTCCGGTTGGGCCTCGAAACAGGTCCCGCCGACATTGCCTTGATG
Organism: Steroidobacteraceae bacterium; assembly: GCA_035571575.1. GTDB lineage: Bacteria > Pseudomonadota > Gammaproteobacteria > Steroidobacterales > Steroidobacteraceae > ZC4RG30. The sequence goes on from DATNCK010000289.1 coordinate 1,602, forward strand.
GGTCCGCGAGTGGCATCTCTGGAATCCCGGCGTGATACCGCACACATTGGCTTCGGTGGTCTGCGTGCGCGCGGAGGCGCCGACGGGGCGGCGGGCGAGCAGTCCGCGCCGATCAAGCGCTCCGTTCCCATTGATGCTGAGGCAAGTCTGCCCGCCCTTCTCGCCGCAGTGCGCAGTCTGTCGACACCTGCGCAGCAGCGAGTCATCGCAGAGCGCCAGACGAAACATGCCGCGGCGAACCAGACCGCCTATGTCGCCGCACTGGAGAAGGCGCTCGATCAGAAGCGCAAAGGCTGGGACTTGAGCCCCGTCAGTACTGCGCGCCTGTACGCGGAGCTCTGGCCATTGATCATGGACGAGGACTGGTGTCTCGCCAGCCCGAGTAACTTCTCGAGTGGACATCACCGTGAGCTGTGGGTGCACAACAAGCCCTATAGTTATCTGGGTGGTCAGGGCGCTGGCGGCATGGGCTATGGTCTCGGCGCCAGCGGTGGCGCGGCGCTGGCCGCGCGCGGTCGCAACCGCATCGTCATCAATATCCAGACCGACGGCGACTTCAACTACGCGCCTGGCATGATCTGGACCGCCGTGCATCACCGGCTGCCCATGCTCACCGTGATGCACAACAACCGCGCCTGGCATCAGGAGCTGATGTTCCTGCAATACATGGCAGGCGTGCGCGGCCGCGGCACCGACCGCGCGCATATCGGCACCACATTGCGCGACCCGTTCATTGATTACGCCCGGCTGGCGCAGGGCTACGGCATGGCCAGCGAAGGGCCGATCGATGATCCAACGCGACTCTCTGCCGCACTCGCACGAGGCATCGCTTCGGTGAAGCGCGGCGAGCCCTATCTCATAGATGTGCTGACACAGCCGCGATGAAACCTGCGCTCAACACAAAGGCCAAGGCAGTCGGCGCATTGTGCGCGGCCATGGCGCTGGCAGTCCCGACGTTTGCGGCCGACAACGCCGCGGCAGAGGGCGACGCTGGCCGCGGCAAGCAGCTGTTCCACGATCATGGCTGCTATGGCTGCCATGGCTTCAACGGCAACACGGGTGCCCGCGATCTGGTGGGGACAAAGAGCCCGCTGATTGCCGACCTTGCGACTTTCACCATGTTCCTGCGGTTGCGCGCTGATCAGGCTCCGCTGCTGCCGTCGTCGCGCATGCCGAACTATCCGGCTTCGGCACTCAGTGATGCACAAGTTCGCGACATCTACGCCTATGTGCGCACATTCAAGCCTGACGCGCCAGCGGTCAAGGATGTACCCGTGCTGAAGTCCATCCTGGAGTCCGCATCCCGTCCGAAAACACGTTGAGCGCAGCGGGATCAAAACACCGCACGCACGTGCGATACGTTCGGGGCTGGCTGACCACCACCCACGCTGATCTCCACCGGAGAAGATGGCATGTCCGGGGCCGCCAGCTCGAACTGCAATTCGCGCTGCTCTCCGGATCGCAGGCGAATCCGCTGAAAACCATGCAGACTGCGGATCGGTGCTTCGGCGCCACCCCCACCACCGAGATATAGCTGCACTACCTCATCGCCAATGCGCGACGAGACGTTCTTCACGGTTACGTGAACCGTCGCACCGGCCGCCGTTCGGCGCATGACAAGTCCCGAATACGCGAATTTCGAGTAGCTCAGGCCAAAACCGAACGGATACAGCGCGTCACCGGTGAAGTAGCGATACGTTCGCCCCTTCATGGCGTAGTCATCGAATGAGGGCAATTGCTCCACGCTCTTGTAAAACGTCACGGGCAAACGACCTGCAGGATTGTTCGCACCAGACAGAGTCTGCGCGATCGCCGTGCCGGCCTCCTCGCCTCCATACCAGGCGGTGAGCAGCGCCCCGGCATGCATCGCTGCGTAATTGCCCGCGATGGCGCTGCCGCTGGTGAGCACCACCACCACTGGCTTGCCTGTGGCGATGGCGGCTTTCACCAGATTCTCCTGGGGCACCGGCAGATCCAGCGATGTGCGATCACCGCCCGAGAACCCTGGAATGTTCACGCCGCGCATTTCCTCGCCTTCCAGCTCGGAGTTCAGACCGACGAAGACCACAGCAACATCGGAGTCCTTGACCAGTGTCATCGCCTCGGAGAGCGCGGCATCGGCGGGCGGAATCCAGCCCAGCCGCATGGTGCCGCCAGCGCCGGGTTGCCGGTACTCCACACGCAGATCGTAGCTGTGGCCGGCAACCAGCCGGACACGTGCGCGCTGCAATGAGCCCGTCCGCTGCGCCGCCTGCGTCGAGGTCATCTGCGTGGCTGGACCGCCTTCGATGGCCAGTTCCTGGCCATCCAGGTACAGGTGCACGGAGGCTGTGCGATTCCACATGCCGATTCGCACAGTCAGGTCGTAGTCACCCGTCGTCAGCGGCGTCAATGCACCGGTCCAGCGGACGGAGAAGTTCTCGCGACCAACCGCGGCGAGCACGGCTGGATCCTCCATTCCCATGTCGAAATAGCCGCGAGACTCCCGCCGTCGCAGCTTCGGCTGCCCCTGCAGATCGGCATTGCCAAAGTATTCCGCCTGCAATCCGCGAGCGGCAGGCGTGCCGAGAAAGTCGGCGGGAATCAGCGCGTACGTGCTGTCGGTATAAGTCGCACCCAGCGCATGGCGCACGCGGGCCCGCGAGAATATGCGCTCGATTCCCTCCCGCGGCGTGACCTGCCGCGACGAGATGCCGTTGTAGTTCCCAAGCAGCGCCACAGGGTCGTCGGCCGAAGGCCCCACTACGGCGATGCTGCGGACAGATGAGCCCAACGGCAGCAACCCACCTTCGTTCCTCAGCAATACGATGGACTTGCGGGCCGCCTCACGCGCCAGTTCACGGTGTCCCTGTGAATCATTCTCGGCCAGAGAGATTCGCGAATACGGGACGCGAGCAGGAGGATCAAACATGCCGAGGCGAAAGCGCGCCACGAACAGCCGGACCAGCGAGCGGTCGATCTGGGCTTCAGCAATATGGCCTGCCTTCACCTCGCCCGGTAACGTGGTGTACTCGGTGCCGCAGGTCAGATCGGTACCCGCCGCGACGGCCGCAACGGCTGCGCCGCCCAGTGTTGGCGTGTACTTGTGATTGGCGTGGATGTCGTTTACCGCACCGCAGTCGCTGACCACGTAGCCCGAGAATCCCCACTGCTGCCGCAGCCGCTTCTGCAGCAGATCCTGGCTGGCGCAACCCGGCACGCCGGCCACAGCGTTGTACACGCACATGATCGATGCCGCCTGCCCTTCCATCACCGTGGCACGGAACGCCGGCAGGTAGGTATGGACCAGATCGTACTCGCTGACGCGTGCGTCGAATTCGTGGCGCTGTGGTTCCGGCCCGCTGTGCACTGCGAAGTGCTTGGGCGTGGCGACGACCTTGAGATAGCGCGGATCACGACCCTGCATGCCGGTGACAAAGGCGATGCCCATGCGGCTCGTGAGGTAAGGATCCTCGCCGTAGGTCTCCTGGCCCCGCCCCCAGCGCGGATCCCGGAAAATATTGATGTTCGGCGACCAGTAGGTGAGTCCGGCGGTGCGTCCGGGAAGGGTGGCCAGCGCATCGGGACCGGTTGGCGGCGGACGCGTCAACGCGTCGTTGTACTTGGCGCGAGCCTCGGTGGATATGGCATCCGCCACCTGGTGCAGCAGATCGGTATCCCAGGTCGCGGCCAGGCCTATGGCCTGTGGAAATACCGTGGCGCGGCCCTGCGCCACACCGTGCAGGGCCTCATTCCACCAATTGTAAGGGCCTATACCAAGTCGCGGGATGGCCGGGGCAGTGCTCTGCATCTGCAGCGCCTTCTCTTGCAATGTCATCCGCGCGACCAGATCCGCGGCGCGCTGTTCCGGCGATAGATCCGGATTCTGATAGGGCAAGACGCCCGGGGTTTGTCCGTAAAGCACCGCCGCGAGAGCGCAGGAAAGGATGACAGCGACTCGTCCGAACATCAGGCCGTTCTTGAACATGACCCCTGCCTCCCTTCAGACTCAGGACTTGCCACACTTGTACTTTCAGTTTCCGGGCGGTGCAAGCTCCGTCGGGTGACGAGGTCTTTATATGCGCTATCCGCGTTGCACATCCATCGTATCGCTCGTTTGTGGACTGATGCTCTCCGCCACCTGGGCGGCTCAGCAGCCTGCGCAGACTGAGGCGCAACGCGCACAGGAGGCCGCGGAACGTGCGCGGCATGAACGCATGCCCGATACCGCGGGCACTGGCCGCTTTCCTGCGCTGAAGGAAGAGCCTGCGTCCCTGCCCGAACACGTGTTGTACAGGCCTTCAAACCTCGACAGTCTCGGCAATACCAAACTGGGTGTGTATCTGTTCGGCAATGGCGCCTGCGTAGACGATGGCGCCAGTTCGCGCCTGCACCTGCTGGAAGTGGCCTCGCATGGCTATCTGGCCATTGCGCCGGGGCGCATCCGCAGCGGCCCTGGCGCGACACAGCCGGCGCGACCTGCACCATCGAGCCAGGCGGCGCAGCTGAATGTAAAGAGCAGCTACAAGGATCTGCTCGCTGCCATCGACTGGGCCGTGGCGCAAAACGGCGATCCGAAGAGTCCCTACTACCATCGCATCGACACCACGGCGGTTGCCGCTTCAGGCTACAGCTGTGGGGGTGCGCAGGCCCTGCGCGTGGCCGCCGATCCGCGCGTCAAGACGCTGGTCATGATGAACAGTGGTCTGTTCAAGGATGGCGAAAGTGCGGGCATTCCCGAGATGGATGTGCGCAAGGCCGCCCTGCAGTCCCTGCATACCCCCACCCTGTACGTGATTGGTGGCGAAACCGATGTGGCCTACGCGAACTCGAAAGACGATTTCCGTCGCATCGAGCATGTACCCGTGGTGCTGGCCAATCTGCTGGGCGTAGGTCATGGCGGCACATACTGGGACCCCAACGGCGGCAAGGCCGCGCAGGCCGTCGTCGCCTGGCTGGACTGGCAGCTGCGCGGCGATGCGAACGCGGCGCGCATGTTCCTCGGCAAGGACTGCGGACTGTGCACGGACAAGGCCTGGTCCCTGGAAAAGAAGCGTATCGACTAGACGCTGTGCCGACTGAGCGCGAAGCGCAGTGACCCGGGCCGTCAGCATGACGCAGGGGCCGATGGTGCCCATCCTGCTGCGCGTGGCGCTGCCGATCACCGGCGCCAACTTGCTGCAGTCGGCTTACCAGCTGGTCAATACGCTGTTCGTCGGGCATTTGGGCGCCGCAGAGGTGGCTGCCGTCGCAGCCAGCGGGCCTCTGTTCGAATTGTTGATCTCCCTGGGCAGCGGATTGTCCACGGCCGGTGCCGTGCTGATGGCGCAGCATGCCGGAGCAGGAAATCGCACCGAGCTCGGCCGCATCGCCGGACAGACCCTGCTGCTGGTGGGCTTCGTGGCGCTGTGTTTCATGACCATCGGGCAGATCTTCGCTCCGCAGGTGCTGCATGCCCTGGGCGTGGAACCGGCCATCGCTGATATTTCGATCAGCTATCTGCGCATTCGCTACTGCGCGATGGTCCCGATGTTCGGGTTCATTGCGATTCAGGCCATGCTCAACGCGGCAGGCGAGGTGCGCTACACCATGACGGTGACGGCCTGCAGCGTGGCGCTGAACGCAGCGCTCGATCCCTGGCTCATCTTCGGCATCGGTTCGTGGCAGGGCCTTGGCGTCCGTGGCGCGGCGCTGGCCACGATCACCGCGCAGTCCCTGGCGCTGTGCATCGGAATGTTCCATCTGCTGCGCGGCAGATCCATGGTGCGGCTGCGTGCGGCCGACTTCCGGCCGCAGCTGCCGCATCTGCGGCAGCACGCGGCACTCGGTCTGCCCTCCTCGATAGAACAAGGCGTGAGAACCTTCGGTTCTCTGGTACTGATGTCACTGGCGGCCGGCTTCGGCACGCATGCGCTGGCCACTTATGGCCTGGGGACGCGGCTGCTGTTCTTCTGGTTCTCTCCGATGCTGGGATTGTCCGTCGCGACGGCGGTCGTGGTCGGACAGAACCTGGGCGCAGGCCAGGATCAACGCGCCGTGGCAGCAGTGCGCACGGCATCGCTGCTTGCAATGGGCGCGTTCACAGCCATCGGGTTGGCGTTGCTGCCGCTGGTGCCCTGGATCATGCATGCCCTGACGCCTGGCGAACCGCAGCTGATTCACGATGCTTCTGTGTTCGCGTACATCTACTGCCCATTTCTCGGCTTGCTGGCCCTGCCCCAGGTGTTGAATGGCGCATTCCGCGGCGCGGGCAGCACGCGATTGGCCATGGCACTGTCGCTGGCAATGGTATGGCTGTTCCAGGTGCCCTCGGGAGTGCTGCTCGCCTTCGTCGTGGGTATCGGAGTAACCGGTCTGTGGTGGAGCTATCCCATCGGCAACACGCTCGCCGCATTGCTGTGTCTGGCGTGGTTTGTCTGGGGCCGGTGGCGCAGAAACCTGGTAACCGGCGCGCGGTGAGCGCACGATCTGCGTGTTGATCTGCCCCGGATAAATTGCGAGGTCAGCAAGACGGAATGATTGCAAAATAGTGCGATGATTCACGGAGGATCGCCGAACATGAGCACACCGAAAATATCCGCCGGCCCTGCGCGCACTCGTCTGCCCGTATCGAGTCTTCCAGTAATGGCGCTGGTCTGCAGCAGTCTGCACGCTGCGCAGCCGGCGCTGCCCTTCGATCTCAAGCAATTGAGCATCGGTCTGCCAGAGGCAGGCGCGCCACGAGCTGTAGTGGGGCCCAATCTCGTCCTCTCGGAAAACCCGGTCGACTCGCCCGATCTGAAGGTCTACCGGCCTCGCGATCTCGGCAAGTTTCCGGCCGGCGACACACTGCCCATCGTGGTTTGGGGCAATGGTGCCTGTCTGGCTGATGGCACGGAGTTCGCCGGCTATCTCTCGACCATCGCCTCCTACGGCTTCCTCGTGGTGGCTTCGGCACCGGTGCCGGGAAACCCGCAGGCGCGCATCACTTCGGCGAACCTGATCCACGCTCTGGACTGGGCGCAGGCCGAGGCCGCGCGCAAGGGATCACCGCTCGCCGGCAAGATCAATCCCGCGGCCGTGGCAGTGATGGGCATGTCCTGTGGCGGCAACCTGGCTCTGGAGGCGGCGCGCGACCCGCGGGTCAAGACGCTGGGTATGTGGAATTCCGGCGTGTGGATCAGTGGTGAAATGCGCACGGGTGATGGAACGCTGCTGGTAGCCACGACCAAGCAGGATCTGAAGCTTGTTCACAGTCCGACTCTCTACATCAACGGCGACAAGATCGATCCGGCGATGATCAATGCCGCCGACGACGTGGCGCAACTGAATCATGTCCCGGTGTTCTTCGGCTCGCGTCACGGCTCAGGTCACGCTGGTACCTACTCGCATGCCAACGGCGGCGAGTTTGCCAACATCGCCGTAGCCTGGCTGCGCTGGCAGCTCAAGGGTGACAGGAAATCCAGTGAGGTATTCACAGGCGCAGCTTGCTCGCTCTGCAGAAATCCGGACTGGACCGTACAGAGGAAAGGACTTTAAGCCACCCCATCAGGTGCACACCATGCGCGCAGTGCTGACCATCTGCATGCTGCTTGAGGGCGTGGCCGCGCGTGCGCAAATTCCGACCCGCCCTGCCGACGCACCTGGAGCGCCGCAGTGGACCGCGGTTCATAGAGCTGGAACCAATGCACCCGCAGACAAGAGCGGTGATTTTCTCATCGGACCGGAATATCGCTCCCCACCGGAACTTGCAATCGTGGACGGCGTGCCACGCGGGGAAGTACGGCAATTCACGATGGAATCGACCGACAGCAAGTACTACCCCGGCGTGGCGCGTGAAGTCTTCGGCACAGTGGATCCCGGAAACCCGAAAACTCTGATCGTCGAAACCCACGCCAGGCCCTGGCAGCGCGCAATCACGGTGTACATTCCGGCGCAGTTGAAGCGTGGCAATCGTGCTGCGTTCATCGTGGTACACGATGGCCCCAAAATGGGTGAGCCAGATGTCACACTGCCACGCGTGCTCGACAATCTCATCGCGCAGAAGCGCGTACCGGCCATGGTCGCCGTGATGATCCAGAATGGCGGAGGCGATGCCCAGGGGAGCGAACGCGGCCTCGAGTACGACACCTTGTCCGGCAAGCTTGCCGAGTTCATCGAGGCCGAGGTGCTGCCGCGCGTAGAAGCCAACTACGGCGTCAAGCTGACCCGTAACCCCGATCTGCGCGCGGTAATG
>DATNCK010000290.1:0-4574 GCA_035571575.1 Steroidobacteraceae bacterium
AGACGCCATTTGACCTGGCCGTGGTCGCGGCACTGCTGGCCGTGGTGGGCTATTCGCTGAATGACACCATCATCGTGTTCGATCGCATCCGTGAGCGCTTCGAATCCAATCGTCGTCTGGCAACCGGGCTGGCGCTGGACCAATCCGTGAACCAGACGCTGTCGCGAACCATCATGACCAAGGTAACCACACTGATCGTCGTGGTGGCACTGCTGGTGCTGGGTGGTTCCGCACTGCGCGGCTTCTCTGAGGCGCTGGTGATCGGCATCCTGGCCGGCACCTATTCCTCGATCTACATCTCCTCCGCGGTGGCGCTCGATCTGGGCCTGAAGGCCGAGCATGTGTTTCCGACGGTGCGCAGCAAGGAAATGGATAGTCTCCCGTAGCGCCAGCTAGAGAGAGACGCGCCAGATGCTCGAGCTGATCGCCGATCCCACCTCCTGGATCGCGCTGCTGACCCTGTCGGTGCTCGAGATCGTTCTCGGCATCGACAACATCATCTTCATCTCCATTCTCGTCGGCCGCCTGCCCGAGTCGCTCCGTGGCCGCGCGCGCGTGGTGGGTCTCGCGCTGGCCATGGTGACGCGCATCGCGCTGCTGTTCTCCATCGTGTGGCTGACGCGACTGACACGCCCCTGGTTCTCGTTGTGGGGTGAGGAGTTCTCCGGACGCGATCTCATCCTGATTGCCGGCGGGCTGTTCCTGATCGCCAAGAGCGTGACCGAGGTGCACGAGACGCTGGAAGGCGCGGCGAACGAGCGCGAGGCCCGGTTGTTTTCCAGCTTCGCCATCATCGTCATCCAGATCGCCATCATCGACATCGTGTTCTCGCTTGATTCGGTGTTCACGGCCGTGGGGCTGGCGACACCGGACCAGGTGCCCATCATGGTGACGGCCATTGTCATCTCCATCCTGGTGATGATGCTGGTGTCCGGGTCCATCTCCCGTTTCGTCGAGGCGCATCCCACCGTGAAGATCCTGGCGCTGGCCTTCCTGGTGCTGGTGGGCGTGGCGCTGATCGCCGATGGCTGCGGCACGCATATCCCGAAGGGCTACCTGTATTTTGCGATGGCCTTCTCGGTGGTCGTGGAAATGGTAAATCTGCGGCTGCGGCGACTGCTCGACCGGCGGCGAACCCCCTAAAGGGGGCCGTTCGGTCCGCGCCCGGCGGCTGGATTCCGGACGGGGCCGCTCTATACTGGCGAGCAGCCTGCGACTCCCTCAATTCACCCAATGGACGCACCCATGAGACGCCCGCAAATCCGCATCCTGATGGCCGTTGCCGCTGTGGCAGTACTGGCCGGCTGTTCGAAATCGGGTGGTGAAGCGGCAGCGGGGGCCACCATCAAAGTGGGCGAGTTCGCCTCGCTCACCGGCAAAGAGGCCACTTTCGGCGTCTCGTCGCATGAGGGCACACTGCTGGCAGTCGAAGAACTGAACGCCGCCGGCGGCGTGCTCGGCAAGAAGCTGGAACTGGTCTACGAGGACAACCGCAGCACGCCTGGTGAGTCCCTCACCATCGCCAAGAAGCTGATCAACAACGACAAGGTCATCGCCATCCTGGGCGAAGTGGCCTCGGGGCGATCGTTGGAGGTTGCACCTTTCGCGCAGTCGAGCCGCGTTCCGCAGATCTCGCCTTCGTCCACCAATCCGGATGTCACCAAGATCGGCGACTACATCTTCCGCGTCTGCTTCATCGATCCCTTCCAGGGCAAGCTGCTGGCGGGCTTTGCGAAGAACACGCTGAAGGCGCAGAAAGTGGCGCTGTTCTCGGATGTGGCCGCGCCCTACAGCGTGGGCCTGGGCAAGTTCTTCAAGGAAGCCTGGCTGGCTGGTGGTGGCGAACTGGTCTCCGAGGTGAAGTACACCGGCGGTGACAAAGACTTCAAGGCGCAGCTCACCGTCATCAAGAATGCGAAGCCCGACGCCATCATGGTGCCGGGTTACTACACCGACGTGGGCCTGATCGTCGCGCAGGCGCGGCAGCTGGGCATCACCGTGCCGATGTTCGGCGGTGACGGCTGGGAGGCGCCCGAGCTGATCCAGATCGCCGGCGCCGAGAATCTGGTCAACACCTACTACTCCACGCACTTCTCGCCCAGCAGCACCGATCCGCTGGCGCAGAAATTCGTCGCAGCCTACAAGGCCAAGTACAGCGGCAAGGTGCCCGACGCCATGGCTGCGCTGGGCTATGACTCGGTCATGGTGCTGGCCGATGCCATCAAGCGCGCCGGCACTACAGACGAACCCAAGCTGCGCGATGCCATCGCCGCCACCAAGGACTTCCCCGGCGCCACCGGCATCACCACGCTGGATGCGAATCGCGATGCGTCGAAATCCGCGGTGATCATCACGGTCAAGGATGGCAAGTTCCAGTACCTCGAGACCGTAGCTCCCTGATCCGCTCAGGCCTGATAGGCTCCGGCCAGCGATGACCGAGCTGCTGCAGCAACTGATCAATGGACTTGCGCTCGGCGCCATCTATGCGCTGATCGCGCTGGGCTACACCATGGTCTATGGTGTGCTGCGCTTCATCAATTTCGCGCACAGCGATGTGTTCATGGTGGGTGCGTTCGCCGGCTACTTCCTGGCGCGCGCGGTGCCGGGCGGATCGGCACTTTCAGGCATCGCGGTGCTGCTGGGCGCGATGGCGATCTGCGCACTGCTCGGCGTGATCATCGAGAAGCTGGCTTACCGGCCGCTGCGTGGACGCTCGACACTCACCGTGCTGATCACGGCCATCGGCGTGTCGCTGCTGCTGCAGAATCTGGGGCAGCGCATCTTCGGCGCCAATCCACGTTCATTTCCGTCGCTGTTCCCCGTGCATCAGTTCCATCTGGGCGGCGTGGTGATCTCCAGTGCGCAGATCCTGGTGTTCGCGGTGGCCCTGGTGCTGCTGTTCGCGCTGCGCCACATCGTGCTGCACACGCGCGTCGGCACGGCCATGCGCGCGCTGTCGTTCAATCCGGTGGCCGCCTCGCTGGTGGGCATCAACAATGACCGCATCATCTCCTTCACCTTCGCGCTGGGGTCGGCACTGGCGGCAGCCGGCGGTATTCTCTACGCGTCGAACTATCCTTCCATCGACCCGTTGATGGGCACGCTGCCGGGCATGAAGGCCTTCGTGGCCGCCGTGCTGGGCGGCATCGGCAACATCGCCGGTGCCGCATTCGGTGGGCTGGCTCTGGGGTTGATTGAAACCATTGTCGTAGCCTTCGGTGGTTCCACCTACCGCGATGCGGTGGCGTTTGCGGTGCTGATCCTGATCCTGCTGTTGCGGCCGGAAGGGCTGCTCGGCAAGCGCACGGCGGAGAAAGTGTGATGCTGGCGCGCGTGCACCCGCAGCTGGCATTGCTCGGCGCACTGGTCGTGGCCGCCGTGGTTTCTGCCTTCGGGGGCGGCTTCAACCCCTACCTGCTCGACATCGCGGTGAGCTGCGGCATCAACGTGATCCTCGCCGTGTCGCTGAACCTCATCAACGGCTTCACCGGGCAGTTCTCGCTGGGTCATGCGGGGTTCATGGCCGTGGGCGCCTATGCAGCGGCAACGCTGACCACCAGCTTCGGTGCGGCATTGCTGCCACTGGTGGGCGGACAGACCTGGCTGCTGTTCCTGGTGGCGCTGCTGGGCGGCGGCCTGATGGCGGCCATTGCCGGGCTCATCGTGGGTGTGCCATCGCTGCGGCTCAAGGGCGACTACCTCGCCATCGTCACGCTGGGTTTCGGCGAGATCATCCGCGTGGTGCTGCAGAACATCGATGCCGTGGGTGGGCCGCGCGGCATGATCGGCATTCCCGGCTACGCCAACCTGTTCTGGGCCTATGGGCTGGCCGCGATATGCATCTACGTGGTCTGGGCCATGGTGCATTCCACCTATGGACGCGGCTTCATCGCTGTTGCGGACGATGAGATCGCAGCGGAGGCCATGGGCATCAACGCCACGCGCTACAAGATCACGGCCTTCCTTGTCGGCGCCTTCTTCGCCGGTCTCGCCGGCGGCGTGTACGCGCATTTCAAGCAGTACATCGCGCCGCAGGGCTTCGGCTTCGACAAATCCATCGAAATCGTCGTGATGGTGATTCTCGGCGGCATGGGCAACACCATCGGCGTGATCGCCGCGGCCATCCTGCTCACGGTGCTGGGTGAGTGGCTGCGGCAGTTCGGCGACTACCGCATGATCCTGTACTCGCTGCTGATCATCGTGTTGATGATCACGCGTCCGCAGGGACTGTTCCGATGGAATACGCGCAGCAAGGTAAAAGCCTGATGGGCGCACCGCTGCTGGAACTGGAGCATTGCACACTGCGCTTCGGCGGACTCACCGCCGTTGGCGATCTTTCCTTCGCCGTGGAAGAGGGCGCGCTCATCGGACTGATCGGTCCCAATGGCGCCGGCAAGACCAGTGTGTTCAACCTGATCACCGGTGTGTACCGACCCACCGCCGGCGTAGTGCGCTTCGCGGGGGAATCGCTGGTGGGTCTGAAGCCCTATGGCATCAACCGTCGCGGTATCGCGCGCACCTTCCAGAATATCCGGCTGTTTCCCTCGCTGTCGGTGTCCGACAACGTACGCGTG